>NZ_JBQCGS010000024.1:0-59778 GCF_051955415.1 Flexivirga sp. | reverse complement strand
CGGGGGCCCGTGGCCCTCGTGGGGGGCCGGGGCCGGTTCGGGTCCCGCGCCCCCCGGGGCGTGGACACCACCCCCACCACCACAATGTCGGGGGGGGGCCCCCCCCGCGGGGCCCCCGCGCCCCTTGGTGTATGCCGCGCGGACGACACTGCGGCCGCGCGGACCGGTCAGGTGCGCTCGGGCCGCATCGTGGCCCCCATCACCGCGGCGCCGAGCACCAGCACGCAAGCCCCGACGACGATGTTGCTGATCGTCGTGCCGACGGACGGGTTGATGCCGTGCATGACCCAGTTGGCGACGATGAGCCACAGACCCATCACCGGTGTCACCCACGCCATGCCGTACATCCGGCCGCCCGAACCCGCGCACGCGATCGTCATCACCATGATCGCCACACCGACGATCAGATCGTTGATCGCCAGCGGTGTGGTGCTGCCGCTGAAGCCGATGATCCAGGGTGAGATCGCTGCGTACCCGCCGGCGAGGACCATCAAGCCCTCGGCGAGCTGAGCACGTGGAGTCCCCGCCGCCCGGTCGTAGCGGTCCCGCAGGGCCACGATGTCCGGGTGGTGTGCCATCGACGTGTCGAAAATGTGGTGCGTTGCCATGACCCACCTCCTGTGTGGGGGAGAAGTTGCGTCTCCATTCTCCTCCCGACACGGCGAAATGACGCCGCCTCAGTTGGTCGCCACGGCATCGCATCGCGCGTCATACCGCGCCAGCCGCCGGTCGCACGCCGCGATCTCGTCGAGGTTGCCGACGAAAGCGTTGTACGCCAAGTGACACAGCCCGATGTGTATGGCGCACACGCGCATTCGTTCGTCGAAGGCGTCGATCGCCGGGTCGGTCGGTTCGAAATGTGCGCGAGCCGCTTCCCTGACGTCCAGCCTCGCCATACCGGCATGCCACGGCGCCCAGAACTCCAGCCACGCAATGTCATACACATAGTCACCGGAGAACAGGCAGCCCCAGTCGAAGACAGCGCGCAGCGCCCCGCCGTCGTCCGCCACGGTGACATTCCGGTTCAGCAGGTCGCAGTGCACGAAGCTGCGCGGCGGCTCCAGCCCGTCGCTGAGCGTGGCCAGCAACTCCAGACCCTCGTGGAAGCTGCGGTCTCCGGTCGGCGACTCCGCCAGCGGCCGCGACCATCCGCCGCCTCGTTGGTCCGGCTCGTCCGACAGGTCGCTCAGCCAGTCGTGCCAGCTGATGCCCAGTCCGATCTGTGCCGCGTCGAGCCGGGTGTCGACCCCGTCGCCCACCGCGACGTCCGACGGCAACCGGGTCTGCAACGGCACCTGCCGGAGTGCATCGATCGCGGCGAACAGCTGCGGCAGCGCACGCGACCAACCGGCCGGGTCCAGCGCCTCCAGGAAAGTGCCGGAGTGCCGCTCGGTCACCACGCCGTACCCATCTTCCACGGCGAAGAGCGCGTGCGCGCGAGGCGTGGGCAGCGCCGGCGCCGACCAGCCGGATGCCAGCACGTCCTTCACGAAATCGTCAACGTGCGGCCCGAACCGTGCCACCAGGCCGGTCGCCGCGCCGTCGATGTCAGCGGTGAAGAAATAGGGTGTCGACCACGCGCCGGCAAGCACCGGAGCGACGTCGCAGACGTTCTCGAATCGGTCACTGAGGTATGACGTCGCCTGTTCCAGGTCCATCGGCATCCGCCGACGCTATTGCGGCCCGACGCAGGAGCGCGCGACCGATTAACGGACACGCAGTCGCTACCGTCGCGGGTTACTCGCCGAAATTGCCACGAAACCGCGAAGAAGTGACGACAGTAGCGACTTTCGTGACCTTGGCGCCGAGTGGATCGATCTCAGATGAAGAGTGCGGGATCCGCATAGGGGTCAGGCTGCGCGGCCACTGGCTGCGACGGGCGCACCTTCGCCGGGACCCCCACCGCCACGCTGTATGACGGGACGTCTCGCACCACGACGGCATTGGCGCCGATCTGCGCTTCCTCGCCGACGGTGAGCGGACCGAGCAGCCGTGCGCCGGCGCCGATCGTGACCTTGTTGCCGACCGTCGGGTGCCGTTTGACCCGGTCGAGCGAACGGCCACCGAGGGTGACTCCGTGGTAGAGCATCACGTCGTCACCGACCTCGGCGGTCTCGCCGATGACCACGCCCATGCCGTGATCGATGAAGAAGCGCCGGCCGATCCGTGCCCCCGGGTGGATCTCCACGCCGGTCGCCGTGCGAGCCGCCTGGGAGACCAGCCGGGCCGGCAGCCGCCAGCGGCCACCCTTGCGCCACATGCGGTGCGCGACCCGGTGCGCCCAGATGGCGTGCAGCCCCGGCGACGCCAGCGCCATCTCCAGGCGCGAGGTCGTCGCGGGGTCACGCTGCATGGCGGCGTCGAGATCCTCGCGCACCGACGCGACGGCAGCGCGCACCGACTGCGTCACCGGTTTCGAACGATGACCAGTGGTGAGCAGCGTGCCGTGGGCCATGACTGGCTAGTCAACCAAACCTTCGAAGAGCGCCGTCGACAGGTAGCGCTCGCCGAAGCTGGGGATGATGACCACGATGGTCTTGCCGGCCGACTCAGGCCGGGCGGCGACCTGTGCCGCGGCCGCCAGCGCCGCACCGGAGGAGATGCCGACCAGCAGGCCCTCCTGCGTCGCGGCCTTGCGGGCCCATTCGATGGCCTGCTCGAAGTTGATGTCGAGCACCTCGTCATACACGTCGGTGTCCAGCACCTCGGGCACGAAGTTGGCGCCCAGGCCCTGAATCTTGTGCGGGCCGGGCTTGCCGCCGTTGAGGATGGGCGACTCGGCGGGCTCCACGGCCACGACCCGGACCTCCGGCTTGCGCTCCTTGAGCACTTGGCCGACACCGGTGATGGTGCCGCCGGTGCCGATGCCCGAGACGAGGATGTCGACCTTGCCATCGGTGTCGCGCCAGACCTCCTCGGCGGTCGTCTCGCGGTGCACCCGGGCGTTGGCCTCGTTGGCGAACTGACGGGCCAGCACCCCGCCACGCTCCTGGGCGATCTGCTCGGCCTGCTCGACCGCGCCCTTCATGCCGCCCGCCGGGTCGGTCAGCACCAGCTCCGCGCCGAACGCGCGCAGCAGCGCGCGGCGCTCCTTGCTCGCACTCTCCGGCATCGCGAGGACCACGTCGTAACCCTTGGCCGCACCCACCATCGCCAGCGCGATGCCGGTGTTGCCGCTGGTCGCCTCGACGATCGTGCCACCCGGCTTCAACTCGCCGGCGTCCTCGGCGGCCTTGATGATCGCGGCGCCGATGCGGTCCTTGACCGAAGCGCCGGGGTTGTTGAACTCCAGCTTGGCGGCAACGGTGGTGCCCTCGGGTGCGTCGATGATCCGGTTGATGCGCACGAGCGGTGTGTTGCCGATCGCCTGGGTGACGTCGTCGAAGATGGGCACGTCTGTTGCCTTTCCTTGTCCGGAGAGCGCCGGGCCTGCGTCCGGCCGCGCCCGGTCCAACACGAGGACCGGTTATGCGTATTCCAACAGGTTGTTATTGAACGCGCAAACAGTGTCCATCGCCCGATCAGTGCGCGAGTCACACGGCAGAAGTTACCGACCAGTAACAGGTGATTAGACTGCCCGCATGACAGCCTTGCAGATCGTGGCCGCGATCATCACCCTGGCGATCACCGCCGCCGGCATCGCCGTCGCCATACCCGCCGTCCGAGGTTTCGTGCAGACGTTCCGTCTCGGCCGCCCGGAAAGCCGTGGCGATCACAAGGGACGCCGCACGGCGACGCTCGTGCGGGAGGTGTTCGGGCACACCCGGATGGCGCGCCTGCCGATCGTGGCGATGGCGCACTGGGTCACCATGATCTCGTTCATCGTCCTGTCGCTGGCGGTGCTCACGTCGTACTTCCAGGTGTGGGACCCGACGTTCGCGCTGCCGCTGATCGGGCATTTCGTGCTCTACGAATGGCTCGTGGAGGTGCTGGGCTGGACCGGCCTGGTCGGCATCTGCTGGCTCATCTGGAACCGCCGCGACAAGCACCCCGCGCGCTCGGCCGGCCGGGACGGACGCCGGTCGCGCTTCTTCGGGTCGACGTTCTGGCAGGCCTACTTCGTCGAGATGGTCATCCTCATCGAGATCATCTGCGTGCTGGCGCTGCGCGGCCTGGAATACGCGATCGGCCGGTACGAGGGCGAGGGCTCGGCGAGCGGACTGCACTTCCCGCTCACTGCCTGGTACGGCGAGTGGCTGCATCACCTGGACGCCGGCACCGTCAAGGCGCTGATCGTGGTGATCTCCACCATCAAGATCCTCACCGCGATGACCTGGCTGATCGTCATCGCCCGCAACATCACGATGGGTGTGGCGTGGCATCGATTCCTGGCCTTCTTCAACATCTTCTTCAAGCGGCACGCGGACGGGTCCACCTCGCTGGGTGCGCTGCAGCCGATGACCGTGGCCGGCACCCCGGTGACCATGGAGTCGCTGGAGGACCGGGACGAGGACACCACCTTCGGCGTCGGGGCGGTGGAGGAGTTCACCTGGAAGGGCCTGCTGGACTTCTCCACATGCACCGAGTGCGGCCGCTGCCAGTCGCAGTGCCCGGCCTGGAACACCGACAAGCCGTTGTCGCCGAAGCTGCTGATGATGACGCTGCGGGAGAACGCCCACGCCAAGGCGCCCTACCTGCAGGCCGCTCAGGCGGCCGCCGGCACCGGACCGGCCACCGCGGACAACCCGATCATGCAGATCCCCCTGGTCGGCGCCACCGGGTATGACGTGGGCTCGCCGCTGACGGCATACAACCCGCTGGGCGAGGCCGGCGCAATCATCGACTCCGACGTGCTGTGGTCGTGCACGACCTGCGGCGCCTGCGTCGAGCAGTGCCCGGTCGACATCGAGCACGTCGACCACATCGTCGACATGCTGCGCTACCAGACACTGATCGAGTCGGCGTTCCCGTCCGAGCTCGGCGGACTCTTCAAGAACCTCGAGGGCAAGCAGAACCCCTGGGGTATGTCGGCCCGCGCCCGGCTCGACTGGGCCAAGGGCCTGCCCTTCGAGGTGAAGGTCTTCGGCCAGGACGTGGAGAAGCTCGACGAGGTCGACTACCTCTTCTGGGTCGGCTGCGCCGGCGCCTACGAGGACCGTGCCAAGAAGACCACCCGCGCAGTCGCGGAACTCCTGGACACTGCAGGGGTTTCGTTCGCGGTCCTTGGTGACGGCGAGGCCTGCACCGGTGACCCGGCACGACGTGCGGGCAACGAGATGCTCTTCCAGGCGCTGGCGTCACAGAACGTCGAGACGCTGAACGAGGCCGGCGCGACGAAGATCGTCGTCACGTGCGCGCACTGCTTCAACACGCTGAAGAACGAATATCCCCAGCTGGGTGGCGAATACGAGGTCGTGCACCACACCCAGCTGCTCAACAAGCTGGTGCGTGACAAGCGCCTGACGCCGGTCGCCCGCCCGGACGAAGCCATCGCCGGCGACAGCGCCGCCTCGACCGGCGCCTCGGTCACCTACCACGACCCGTGCTACCTCGGCCGGCACAACGGTGTCTACGCCCCGCCGCGTGAACTGATCGGTGCGCTGCCGGGCGTGGAGTACCGCGAGATGGAGCGCTCGAAGGAGAAGTCGTTCTGCTGCGGCGCGGGCGGTGCGCGCATGTGGATGGAGGAGAAGCTCGGCTCGCGGATCAACGTGGGCCGCACGAAGGAGGCCGTCGCGACCGGCGCCGACCGAATCGCGATCGGCTGCCCGTTCTGCCGGGTGATGATGACCGACGGCCTCACCGCCGAACAGTCCGACGGCAACGCCCGCGAGGACGTGGAGGTCGTCGACGTCGCGAACATGCTGCTCGCCGCCGTCCGCCGCGGCACGGAGAGCACGCTGGTCGAGCGTCGTCCTGAGTAGCCCGTCGCCAGGATCGAGAGGACCCGATCCGCGTGGAGAGGCCCCACAATTCGGTGCGAATTGTGGGGCCTCTCAATGCTTTCCGGGTCCTTTCGATCCGGACCCCGGACTAGAGACGGCCGGACTTCACCACCCGGCTGAGGAACTGCTGGGTGCGCTCCTCCTGCGGGTTCTCGAAGATCTGCTGCGGCGGGCCCTTCTCCAGGATCTGACCCTGCTCCAGGAAGCACACCTGGGTGGCGACCTCCTTGGCGAAGCCCATTTCGTGCGTCGCCAGCAGCATGGTCAGCCCGTCGTGGGCCAGTTCGCGCACGATCTCCAGGACGTCGCCCACGAGCTCCGGGTCGAGCGCCGCGGTGATCTCGTCCAGCAGCATGATGCGCGGCTCCATGGCCAGCGCCCGCACGATCGCGACGCGCTGTTGCTGGCCACCGGACAGCATGTCGGGGTAGGCCTCGGCCTTCTCCGCCATACCGACCGAGTCCAGCAGTGCCATGGCCTTCTCACGTGCCTGCTTGTCCTTGACCCCGGCCACCATCGTCGGGGCGAGCATGATGTTCTTCAGCACCGACATGTGCGGGAAGAGGTTGTAGCTCTGGAAGACGATGCCGACATCCCGCCGCAACCGGTTGAGGTCGACGCCGGCGCCGGTGACGGTGTCACCCTCGATGAGGATCTCACCACCGTTGACCTGCTCCAACTGGTTGACGCAGCGCAGCAGCGTCGACTTGCCCGACCCGGACGCCCCGATCAGGCACACCACCTCGTGGCGTTCGACGCTGATCGACACGCCCTTGAGCACTTCGTTGTGTCCGTAAGACTTTCGGACGTCGTTGATCTCCAGGAAAGCCATCTCAACCACCCGCCCGTTTCGCTGCATCCCGGTTGATCAGGTAATCCACGAAACGCGCCTGCGGGATCGTGACGATGATGAAGAACACTGCGGCCAGGGTCACCGGAGCAAGGGTGAACAGTTTGGACTCCCACAATTTGGTGACCGTCAGGACCTCCGGGATGGCGGCGATCGACAGCAACGCCGTGTCCTTCTGCAGGCTGATGAAGTCGTTCAGCAACGGCGGCACCATCCGGCGGACCGCCTGCGGGACCAGCACCGCCCGCAGCGTCTGCGCGTAGCTGAGGCCGAGCGACCGCGAGCCGGCGGTCTGGCTGGGATGGATCGACGCCAGGCCGGCCCGGTAGACCTCTGCGACATACGCCGAATAGGTCAGGGTCAGCGCGACGACACCGAGGTACGCGGCGTTCCAGGTCTGGGTGAAGGTGAACGCCAGGGGGACCCCGAAGACCACCAGGAGGACCGTCACGATCGCCGGGATCGCCCGGAACACATCGCAATAGACCGTCGCGATGAGTCGCAGCGGCGCACCGGCGCGTCCCGGCAGCATGCGCATGATCGCCAGGATGAGACCGAAGATCAGCACCAGCACGAAGGAGACCACGGCGACCCAGACGTTGATCCAGAAGCCTTGGATGGCCTCGGGGAACGACTGCCGCCAGGCATCCACCCGGAAGAATGTGTCGGCGACCGCACCCTGGTTGGTCAACGCCAACCACATCAGGCAACCGACGATGATCGCCGCCACCCCGTAGCCGAGACCGATGGCGGCGTCCTCGCGACCGCGTGCCGCCGCTCGGCGGGCGGCGACCAGTTGGTTGTCGTCCAGCAGCTTCGCCCGCTTCGACGCGCCCGAGAAGCCCTGAACCGTGGGCCACAGCGGATAGAGCGACATCAGCACCAGGATGGCCCCGACGACGGTCGAGAAGGCATTGCCGTGGTTGTAGTCGCGCAGCAACTTCGCGCCGTACAACACCAGCGCGATGCCGACGACATCGACGACGAGCGCGGCGACCGCGAACCCGGTCACCTTGTGCGGTGGACTGGGCTCGGGCGCCTGCTGCGTCTCTTCGTTGACGAGAGCACGCATGCTCATGGGGTCAACCCCCTTCGCGTTCGGTCAGACCGACTCACTTGACGGTCCACACCGGGACCGCCGCCGGGTCGCCACCGAAGGCCGGGCCGAGGTAGTCCTTGGACAGCGTCTTGAGCGTGCCGTCGTTCACCAGCGTGGTGATGCCCTTGTCGAACTCCTTCTCGTTCGCCGAACCCTTCGGGTAGATCGCGCCGTACTTCTCACCGGTCTTGTACTGGCCCGCGACCTCCAGCTTGCCGCCGGTCTGCTTGGCCTCCGCCAGCACGATCGCGGTGTCCAGCAACGCGACATCGGACTGCCCGGACAGGACGCCCTGGTAGAGCGTCTGGTTGTCCGGGTAGACCTTCTGCGTCTTGCACTTGAGCTTGTTCTTGAGGAAGTCGACCGAGGTGGTGCCGGAGTATGCCGCGCACCGCTTGCTCTTGATGTTGTCGGCGGTGACGCCGGCACCCTTCTTGGTCAGCACCCCGATGTTGGAGTCGAAGTAGGGCTTGGAGAAGTCGACGACCTTGGCACGGGCCGGGGTGATCGAGATCTCCGCGAGCGCGATGTCGAAGTTGTTGGTGTGCCCGGCGACCAGCTGGTCGAACGACACGTTCTTGATGGACAGCTTCTTCAGCCCGGCCATGTTGGCCAGCTCGGCGGCCATGCAGTATTCGTAGCCGTCCTTGATGGACGAGGCGGTGGTGCCGTTCCACCAGCCCTGCGCCGGCAACGTCGTCTCCACGGTCAGCGTGTCCTTGACCGCCGGCGTGATCTTGATCGAGTTGGCCTTGCTGGTGATCTTGCAGTTGCCGTATTTGCCGGAGCCGCCCGCCGACGAACCGCCGCCGCTCGAGCTCGAACCGCATGCTGCCAGGGAGCTGGCCAGAGCCACTGCGCCGACGATGCTGAGAGTACGTGTGAATGCCATGACCTGGAATTCCTTCCGCAGGGACATCGCCGAGCATCGGGGAATGCCGCCCGGCCTGTGTGCGAGTCACCATATGGCGGTCGACCGGGATTACGTGGGAATTCTGCTGAATGAGCGACTATTCGTTATCGAGCGGCGGTGCTGCCGTCCTGTGCTGCGGTATGGCGTTCGGCGCGCGACGCGCCACGGCTCCGCAGCAGTGTGCGGTGGAGGTGGCGCACGAAACCGACCGAGACGACGCACCAGATCGCGAAGGCAAGCCACAGCTCGACGCGGCCGATGTGTTCGACCCACGGCAGTTCCTCGACCTGTCCCAGGTGCATCGAGGCCACGGCATACATGCCGAGCGGGAAGACCACACTCCAGAGGCTGACGTCATACGCCAGGGACATGCGCCGCACGAAGTGCCGCCAGCAGAACGCCACCATCAGCATCGGCAGCAACCAGGAAGCGAACGACCAGAACATCACGGTGGCCGCGTCCAGGATCGGTTGCACGTTGGTCACCACCGCGGAGCCGGGCGAGTCCAGGATCTCGGCGCCGGCCAGCACGGTGATCGACGCGGCACCCATGCAGACCCAATAGGACGGCGCGAAGTCGGCGTCGTAGAGCATCTCCCGCAACGCGATCAGCATGCTCTCGGCGCCATACAGGAAGACGCCGACCGACCAGGCGACGACTGCGAGCATGGCAAAGAGGTGCTCGGCAGCGTGCAGGTGCCGCTCGAGTATGGCGGCCATCGTCGCGACCGACTGGCTGGAGACCACCCACAGGAACCAGGAACCGTTGGCGTTGCGCACGGTCGGGCGGTGCGATCGATCGAGCATGGTCGCCCAGGGCACGGCATACCCCAGCAGCAGCCAGGCGGTGAAGCCGAGGACGAAGAGCACCAGCGCGAGCACGATCAGACCGTGGGCGGACACGCCGCCGGCGAGCACCCCGGCCGCGGCGACCGAGGTGAAGTAGCCGAACGCCAACTGGGGGTCGAAGAAGTCGGCGACCGCTCGCGAGGTGAATTCGATCAGTCGCCAGACGTTGCAGATCGCCAGCACGACGAACGCCGCACCGGCGATGATCAACAACAGGTCCGCCAGGCGGGTCGCCCCATCCAGTCGCAGGCCGGAGGAGACGATGCCGGTGGCCATCACCAGCGCGAAATAGCCCGGCGACAACCGGCTGACGGCCTCCCGCGTCCGCTCGAGCACTTCCATGACCACGGGGCGACGCTACCGCCGTCGGCTCGGCTCCGGCTGGGTGGCGCGGTGGTCGTTCACGGCCGCCGCCGATGACACGCGTTGTGCACACCCCCGAGGTCGCTGCCGGGTCGTCCACAGGAAGAACGTTCGCCGCTGCCCCGCAACCGAGGACATACCTACTGTCGTCGGCATGTCCGACGACCCAGATCAGATCCGCGAACAAGCCCGCCGCGCCGCCCGACTGGCGACGCAGGCGCGCAGCGCAGCCACTTCGGTCAGCAGCAACAGTTCGGTGCGCTGGCAGAGCCTGGGCGCCGAGCGATACCGCAAGAAACTCACCGATCGGGCGACCGAGTTCCGGGACCGGGCCGACGACCTCGACCACCTCAGTCGCCTGCTCTACAGCCACGCCCGCCACGTGTCGGACCACGAGAACGTCGTCAAGTCCGTCGTGCACCTCGTCGCACCCGTCACCGGGTTCCTGCCGTGACCGCCGTGAGCGTCACCCTCGCGCAGCGGCCGGTCCGGCAGTCGGAGTTGCGGACGGTCACCGACCGACTGACGGCCGGGGCACACGCGACGATCAGTGCCCGCACCCGGACTCGTGCACTGGCCGTGCTGGCCCGCGCCACCGGCGAGGACTTCGAGCTGCTGCTGCCCTCCGACGGGGTGTGGCGACTCATCAGCGGCCCGGCCGACCGGCTCGGCGCAGAGCTCGTCGGCCTCGCCACCATGCTGGAAGATGTCACCGGGACAGGACCGACGAGCGAGGCATCACCACTCCCGGACATCCCGCCGCTGGCTCCCGGTGAGCTCCTCGCGCTGGCAGAGGTGATCCGGCAAGGTGACTGCGAACGCCTCGACGCGGCCCGTGACGAGCTCGAACTGCCGGGGCTTCCTTGGTGGGTCACCCAATTCGCGTGGGGTGCCGAAGCGGTCCTGGCGCTGCGACTGACCGCGCCGGGCATCGAGGGCTTCGCCACCATGCTGCACCTGTTACCCGGCGGCTGGGGCTGTCTGAGCGCCGACGCCGACGACGACCTGGCCTTCCGGCCCATGACGAGCATCCAGGTGCAGGCACGGATCAATGCCTTCGCCGACCTGCTGCAGGGGTGTGCCCATGCCGACCACTGACACCGCACCGCAGTGCACGGTCGGCGGCGGCTCCGGGTCCACCGAGGCCCACTTCCTCGACATGCGCACGACGGCAACGCGGCTGGACACCTCCGGCGACGACGCACGACACCTGTGCACCTCGGTGGTGCGCATCGGATTGTCGCTGCCCGCCAAGAGCGCCATCCTCTCCCCCGGATCGGCGCTGCGCATCACCGAGCAGATCGCCGCGTTGACGGTCGATCTCGGCGGACTGGCACTGCGGATGGAGTTCGTCGCACGCACGCTGCGGTGGAGCGCCACGGCATACGAACTCGCGGACGCGACGCAACGTGCGGCCTTCGCGGCGCTCACCATCGCCACGACCCCGCAGCGATTGCTGACCGACATCGCGCTCGCCGCGACCGACGCGACGCTCCGGCACCCCACTCCGCCTCCGGTCGGGTCGCGCAGCGAGTACGGCGCAGCACTGATCCGCAACGGAAGGGCATGGACCGACAGGTTCACCAACGACCTGCAGCATGAAGTCTCGAACGACCCGGCTCTGGTCGACGGATCCGTCGCCTGGACCAGCTTCCTGATGCCGGCCGTCGTGCGCAAGTTCCCGGCGCTGCTGGTCGCGTTCGGCCCGGCACCCGATGACTACGAGGGGCAGATCGGCTGGCTGCTGGCGAGCGGCCAGAAGCTCGGCTGGTTCGCCGACTCCAAACCGTTACAGGTCAAGCAGACCGGCAGGTCCAGCAGACCCGCCAGGCAACGGCAGCTGAGCGACATCGTCGGGGAGGCCGCTACCACCGAGCACCAGTCCGACTCCGACCACTCGGTGGTGCACGTCCGCCGCGTCGTCGGGACCGACGGCAAGGGCGCATGGGTGGTGTCGATCCCCGGGACGACGCATTGGGACCTCACCAGCGACCACGGCCCGTCGTCCACCGCCGCCAATCTGGCGAGCATGGCCGGCACCGACCACACGCTCTATCCGGCGATCGACAAAGCCGTGACGGCCGCCATGCGCGAGGCCGGAGTGCGGCCCGGCAGCGAGCCGGTGATGATGGCCGGGCACAGCCAGGGCGGCATCGTCGCGACCCGGCTGGCGGCGGACCCGCACTTCCGGGACAAGTTCGACGTCACGGAGGTCGTCACCGCCGGCTCGCCGATCGGCCGGATCACCGTGCCCAAGAGCGTCAACGTGCTCTCCGTGGAAAACATCCACGATCCGGTGCCGCGCGCCGACGGCGTGCCCAACCCCGACGCCACCAACCGGACCAACATCGTGTGCGAGACACCGAAGGGTGAGAAGCTGCACGGCCTCGCCGACGCGCACGACGCGTCGCGCTACGCCCGGTCGTCGCAGGAGCTGACCCCGGACCGGGCCGAGCGCCAGCTCTCACAGTGGTACACGCGCAACCACCGATTCCTCGACGGGACGGACACCGACTTCACCTTCCAGTTGCGCAGACCGTGACGCGCTTCATGCCGGGTCCAGCGCGTTCGGGTCCGACTCCGTCATCGCTCCTTCGAACTGCGACATGTAGAGCCGGTGGTAGGCGCCCTCGGCCGCAAGCAGGCTGTCGTGGTCCCCCTGCTCGACGATGTGGCCGTCCTCCATGACCAGGATGGTGTCAGCGTCACGGATCGTCGAGAGGCGGTGCGCGATCACGAAACTGGTGCGGTCCGATCGCAGCGCCGCCATCGCCTCCTGCAGCAGCACCTCGGTGCGGGTGTCCACCGACGAGGTCGCCTCGTCCAGGATCAACATCGCCGGATCCGCCAGGAAGGCCCGGGCGATGGTGATCAGCTGTCGTTCACCGACCGACACCCCGGAGCCTTCCTCGTCGATGACGGTGTCGTAGCCGTCCGGCAGCGACCGCACGAAGCGGTCGACGAAGGTCGCCTGGGCGGCTGCCTGGATCTGCTGCTCCGTCGCGTCCATGCGGCCGTAGGCGATGTTGTCGCGGATCGTCCCGTGGAAGAGCCAGGCGTCCTGCAGCACCATGCCGATCCGCGATCGCAGATCATGCCTGCTGATGGTGGTGATGTCCTGGCCGTCGATGAGGATGCGCCCGGAATCCAGCTCGTAGAAGCGCATGATCAGGTTGACCAGTGTCGTCTTGCCGGCGCCGGTCGGTCCCACGATCGCCACCGTCTGGCCCGGCCGGACCGCGAGCGACAGATCATCGATCAGCGGCGCGTCCGGCGCATAACCGAAGCGCACGTGCTCGAACTCCACCGCGCCACGTGTCGGCGCCATCGGCGTGTCCGCGTCCGGGCGCTGCTCCGGCGCGTCCAGCACCTCGAAGACGCGTTCGGCGCTCGCGACACCGGACTGCATGAGGTTGACCATCGAAGCCAGCTGGGTCAGCGGCTGGGTGAATTGCCGCGAATACTGCACGAACGCGGTGACGTTGCCCAGCGTCATCGAGCCGTTGGCCACCTGCAACCCGCCGAGCACGCACACCACGACGTACTGCAGGTTGCCGACGAACATCATGATCGGCATCACCAGACCACTGACGAACTGCGCCCGCCAGCTGACCGTGGTGAGCTGGTCGTTCGTGCCGTCGAACGACGCGTCCACCTCGCGCTGCCGGCCGAAGACCTTGACAAGCTCGTGCCCGGTGAACGTCTCCTCGATCTGCGCGTTGAGTGCGCCGGTGTGACCCCACTGCGCGATGAACAGCTTCTGCGAGCGCTTCATCACCTGCCCGGTCACCAGCATCACGATCGGTATGGCGATCATCGCCACCAGCGTCAACCACCAGGAGATCGTCAGCATCATCACCACGACACCGATCACCGTCAGCCCGTTGACCAGCAGCTGACTGATGGTCTGCTGCATCGACTGGCCGATGTTGTCGATGTCGTTGGTGACCCGCGAGAGCAGCTCACCGCGGGGCTGGCCGTCCAGATAACTGAGCGGCACCCTGTTGATCTTCGACTCGACGTCCTTGCGCAGGGTGTTCATGGTGTCCTGCACGACCCGGTTGAGCAGCCGCGCCTGGACGAACTGGAAGGCACCGGCAGCGAGATACAGGCACAGCACCACCAGCAGGATCCGGCCGAGCGTGCCGAAGTCGATCCCCACGCCGGGCACCAGGTCCATGCCCGACACCATGTCGGCGAAGGTGCCCTGACCGCGATCGCGCAACGCCTGCACGACCTGTTGCTTGGTCTGCCCCTGCGGGAGATGCGATGCCACCGCCCCCGAGTAGATGGTGTCGACCGCCTTGCCGAGCACCTTGGGCCCGACCACGTTGAGAGCGACAGCCGCGACCGTCAGCACCAGGATGGTGACCAACCGGGCCCGGTGGGGACTCAGCCGGCGCAGCAACCGTTGCGCGGAGCCGCTGAAATCCTTGGACTTCTCCGCCATACCGACGCCCATGTGCGGCCCGCCCCCCCGGCGGAAGGGTTTGGCCGCGCGGTCCGCGGGCACCGCCGGCAGGTCCTGCTTCGCGGGGGTCTTCTTGGCCATCACGCGGCCTCCTCACCGGTGCCGCCCTGAGAGGCGACGATCTCGCGATAGGCCTCGCAGGTCACCAGCAGGTCGTCGTGCGTGCCCATGCCGACCACGTCGCCGTCCTCCAGCACCAGGATGATGTCCGCAGTGCGGATGGTCGAAACCCGCTGGGCGACAATGAAAACTGTCGCATCGAGAACGTGCGGTGCGAGCGCTTCACGCAACCTTCGGTCGGTCGCCAGGTCCAACGCGGAGAAGGAGTCGTCGAAGAGATAGATCCGCGGCTGCGCCACGAGCGCACGAGCGATGCACAGGCGCTGGCGTTGTCCACCGGACACGTTGGTGCCGCCCTGCGTGACGGCGGCGTCGAGCCCGCCGTCCATCCGCTCGACGAAGTCGCGGGCCTGGGCGATCTCCAGCGCCCGCCAGAGCTGCTCGTCGGTCGCGTCCGGGTTGCCGTAGCGCAGGTTGCTGGCGACGGTGCCGGAGAAGAGGTAGGCCTTCTGCGGAACGATGCCGACGTGTCCCCACAACAGCTGCGGGTCCAGATCCCGCACGTCGACACCGTCGATGCGCACTGCACCGGAGGTCGTGTCGAAGAGACGTGCGATCAGCGAGAGCAGGGTCGACTTGCCCGATCCGGTCGAGCCGATGATCGCCACGGTCTGGCCCGGTTCGGCATGCAGGCTCACCGATCGCAGCACCGGATCGTCGGCACCCGGGTATTGCATGGTGGCCTCGTCCAGCTCGACGACGCCCCGCACGTGGGTGGGCGTGACCGGCTGCATCGGCGGCTGCACCGAGGGTTGGGTGTCGACCACCTCGGTGATCCGCTCCGCTGCCACCGAGGCACGCGGGATCATCATGAACATGAAGGTCGCCATCATCACCGACATCAGGATCTGGATCAGATAGGTCATGTATGCCGAGAGGGAGCCGATCTGCACGTCACCGTTCGCGACCTGATGGGCACCGAACCACCAGACGCCGATCGTCGACAGGTTCATGACCGTGATGACCGTCGGGAACATGATCATCATCAGGCTGCCGACCTTGGTCGAGATCTCGGTGAGGCTGTCCGTCGCCCCGTCGAAGCGCCGCTCCTCATACCGCTCGCGGGTGAACGCGCGGATCACCCGGACACCCGAGAGGTGTTCGCGCATCACCCGGTTGACGATGTCGATGCGCTGCTGCACCAGGCGGAACCCGGGCACCATCTTGCGGACCACGGAGCCGACCGCCGCGCCGAGCACGATGACCGCGATGAGCACCAGCCACGACAGACCGGCGTCCTGGCGCAGCGACATGATGACCCCGCCGATCATCATGATCGGTGCACCGACCATCAGCGTGCAGCTCATCAGCACCAGCGTCTGGACCTGCTGCACGTCGTTGGTGCTGCGGGTGATCAGGGACGGTGCACCGAACTGGTTCATCTCCCGCGCCGAGAACCGGCCGACCGACCGGAAGATCGACGCGCGGGTGTCGCGCCCGAAGAACATCGCGATCCGGGCGCCGAAGAACGCAGCGCCGATCGATCCGACGACCTGCACGAGGGAGACCCCGAGCATGATCGCGCCGGTCCGCCAGATGTAGCCGGTGTCGCCCTGGGTGACGCCATTGTCGATGATGTCGGCGTTGAGCGTCGGTAGGTAGAGGTTGGCGCCGACATTGACCAGTTGCAACAGCACCAACCCCAGCAACAGGCCGCGATACGGCGCGAGCCGGTCCCGAATGAGTGTGAAGAGCATCTACTTCCCCCGAATCTGTTTCCCTGCCAACCGTTCCGGCATGCCACCCTCGAGCGGATCGGTCGCCCACGGGGCCGGACGCGTCGACACGCCATACAAAATCGTCTGCACGATCACCTCGGGTGCTAGCACCTCGCCGTCGTTGATGTGCTTGTGGCTCCCGCTGAAGGTCAGCAACCGCAACAGCCGGGTGACCTCCGGCACCGGCAGGCGCAGCTGGTCGGCATACGGCTCGAGCAGCCGCAGCACACACGAGCCCAGCTCCGCTTCCTGGCGCCGCTGCCGCACGGGGTCCCGGAACCGTTCGGGCGGCCCGACCATGCTGAAGGCGCCCATGATGTCGAAGATCTCCTGGAACCTGGCCTGCAGCACAGCGACCAGGTCGATCATCACCGTTTCCAGGCCCGCGCCGCCATCGATTTTCCCGAGATCCTCCTGCAGCGAGCGTGGGTCGAAGGTCCGCTCGATGACGGCGTCGAAGAAGGAGTCCTTGTTGGCGAAGACCCGGAAGATGGTGCCTTCGGCGACCCCGGCCGCTTCGGCGATCTGCCGGGTGGTGGGCAGCGTATGGCGCTCACGAATGACACCGATCGCCGCCTGGATCAAGGCTTCTCGGCGTTCCTGTGGCGGCAGCGGTGCCGCGCGACCGCTGCTTCTGGTGGACCCGGACGCACCCATGACATCGCACGCTAACACAACTGAGTGAGCACTCACTCAGTTTCCTGAACGGCAGCACGGCAATGCCGGCCGCTCCCCTGACGGGAACGGCCGGCAGCCGGCACGGAGGGGACCCGGTGCAGCGACCCAGCGCTCGGACCCAGCGGGAACGGATCAGCCGAGGCCGTTGTCCGAGACGAACAGCTTGGCCACGCTCGCCGCATCCTTGTGATCGACCTGGACCTGCTTGTCCATGGCCGCCAGCTTGTCGGTGGTCAGCTTGGCCTGCACTGCGTTGAGCACCGACTGCACCTTCGCGGATGCCTTCGCCTTGCGGATCAGCGGCACAACGTTGTCGCTGCCGAAGACGTGCTTGGGGTCCTTCAGCACCACGAAACCGTCGGCCTTGATCGACGGGTCGGTGGTGAAGATGTTCGCCGCCTGCGCCTGGCCGTTCTTCAGCGCCTGCACGATGGCGGTGCCCTGCAGTGCCCGGAAGCTCTTCGGCACCAGGTTGTACTTCTCCTTCAGGCCCTTCAGACCCTGCTCGCGCGTCTGGAACTCCGCCGGCGCGGCGAACGTCACCTCACTGGAGTGCTTGGCCAGATCGCCGATCGTCTGCAGGCCCCACTTGTCGGCGGTCTCCTTGGTGACCGTGACCGTGTTGGAGTCCTCGGCCGCGGCCGCGTCGAGCACGATCTCGCCTGCCGGCAGCTTCTTGGTGAGCGCGGCCCGGACGGCGTCGGGCGCCGTCTGGGTGGCGGACGGTTCGTAGAAGGTCAGCAACGAGTAGGCATATTCGGGGACCAGGTCGATCGAGCCCTGCTGCAACGCCTTCAGGTAGACCTCGCGGGCGCCGATCGGGTCCCCGGTGGTCGCCTTGAGGCCCTTGGCGTTGAGCGCCGCGGCATAGATGTCGGCGATGAGCTGCGACTCCGGGAAGTTCGCGGCGCCGACGTGGATCGTGCCGGCCTCGGCCCCGCCGGTCGGCACCGCGGCGCTCGAGCCGGAGCCCGTGCCGAGCGGATTGCTGCTGCCGCCACCGCACGCGGCGAGCGCCAGCGTCGCGGCGATGCCCAGAGCGGTCGCGGAGAGTGTGCGCTTCATGATGGTTCCTTCATCTCGGTGATTGGCCTGGGAATGGTCGTGAGGTGCGTGCATGCCGTCGGAGTCAGGCGGCGTGTGCGGACTCGGCTGCGGCGGCCGTCGTGCGCGACCTCCGGCGGGACGCCCCGGAGGTGCGCAGACCGCCCGGCACGCTGACCTGTTGCAGGACGGCGAGGAGCCCATCGACGACCAGCGCGAGCGCGGCGACGAGGATCGCCCCACCCGCCATCTGCGCGTAATCGGAGTTGGCGAGGCCGTCGATCAGGTAACGGCCGAGGCCGCCGACACTGATCGCCGCCGCGATCGTGGCCGTCGCGATGATCTGCAGGGCCGCGCTGCGCACACCGGAGAAGATGAGCGGCAGGGCGCAGGGCAACTCGACACGGGCAAGCACCTGACGGCCCGACATGCCCATGCCGTATGCCGCGTCGCGCGCCGCGGGATCCACCTCGCTGACGCCGCTGTAGGCACCGGCCAGCAGCGGCGGTATGGCAAGAATGACGAGCACGATCACGGTCGGGACGAGGTAGGCCGAGTCCCCGGTGAGGCGGGACACGAACCACATCGCGACCACGAAGAGCAGGCCGAGGCTCGGGATCGCCCGGAAGGCGTTGGCCACCGCGATGATCCACTTGCCCTTGCCGGTGTGCCCGATCAACGCGCCGATCGGCAGTGCGATCAGCGCCGCGATCAGCAGGCTCTCGCCGGAATACTGCAGGTGCTCCAGCAACCGGTGCAGGATGCCGGTGTCGCCCTGCCAGTGCGCGCCATCGGTCAGCCAGCGCCATACGGACCCCGTCATGCGGACACCGCTCGTTGCCACGGCGTCAGCAGCCGGGTGATCGCCTGGATCACCAGGTCGAAGATCAGCGCCAGCACCAGGCAGCCGACCACTCCGGTCCAGACCTCCGCCCAGTAGCTGGTCTGGTAGCCGTCCGTCAGGTAGAACCCGAGTTGGCGGATGCCCAGCAACGCCGCAACGCTCACGATGGCGACGTTGCTGACGGCGGCGACCCGCAGACCGGCGGAGATCACCGGCACCGCGAGCGGCAGCTCGACCCCGAAGAAGCGGCGGATCGGGGTGTATCCCATGGCGATCGCCGCCTGTGTCGTCTCCTCCGAGACCGCACCCAGTGCGTCGGCCACCGTTCGGACCAGCAGCGCCAGGGTGTAGATCGTCATCGCGATGATGACGTTGATCGGGGCGATGATGCTGGTCCCGACGATGAGCGGCATCAGCACGAAGAGCGCGAGCGACGGGATCGTGTAGAGCAGGCTCGAGCCGCCGACGAGCAGGACCCGCAGCCATGACGCGCGACGAGCCAGCCAGCCGAGCGGCAGCGAGATCAGCAGGCCGATGACCAGCGGGAATCCGGCGAGCCAGGCGTGCTCGACGCCGCGGCTGAGGATGTCGGACCAGTGGTCCTGGATGAAGGAGAACACCGGTGGCTACTCGCCGTGCGAGGCGTTGAAGGTGGCGGCGGTGTCGACGGCCTGTTGCGGCGCGATGTCGGCCTCGTCGACCTCGGGGCGGTCCGTGGCCTCGATCGCCTGCAGCACCTGATGCGCGCGGACGGTGCCCAGCAGCCTGCCGTCATCGGCAGCAATGACGCCGCGACGACTTGGTGACGACAACGCCGCATCGAGCGCCGAACGCAACGGGCCCGAAGCGCGAGCCACCGTGCCGCCGCGGTGCAGCATCGCCGGGTCGATCGGTGCTGTGATCACCGACGGCTGGATCCAGCCGACCGGTCGGCCGTCGTCCACCACGAGCAGCCACTCGTCGTCCGTTGCCGCCCGGGCCTGCTCGGGCGTCGTGCCCAACGGCACCGTGACCTCTGCAGCCAACGGCAGCGGCGGCGTCTCGGCGAAGGTCAACGCTCGATATCCGCGGTCCCGGCCGATGAAGTCGGCGACGAAGTCGTCGATCGGATGGGCGAGCAGGTATGCCGGGTCGGCCAATTGGGCCAGTCGGCCGCCGACCCGCATGACCACGATCTGGTCGCCGAGCTTGAGCGCCTCGTCGATGTCGTGCGTGACGAAGACGATCGTCTTGCCGAGGTCCCGCTGCAGACGCAGGAACTCGTCCTGCAGTTGCTCCCGCACCACCGGGTCCACGGCGCTGAACGGCTCATCCATCAGCATCACCGGCGGGTCGGCGGCCAGCGCGCGGGCGACGCCGACGCGCTGCTGCTGACCGCCGGACAGCTGTGACGGCCAGCGGTCGGCGAACCGCCCTGGCAGCCCGACGAGTTCGAGCACTTCGCGGGCCCGCTCGCGCGCCTTGGCCTTCGGGGTGCCGAGCAGTTGCGGCACCGTCGCCACGTTGTCGACGACCCGCTTGTTGGGGAACAGGCCGGCGTGCTGGATGACGTAACCGATGCCCCGGCGCAGCTTCGCGGCATTGAAGGTCCGGACGTCCTCACCGTCGATGGAGATGCTGCCGCTGGTGGGCTCGATCATCCGGTTGATCATCCGCAACGACGTCGTCTTGCCGCACCCGGACGGTCCCACCAGGACGGTGATCTGGCCGGTCGGGGCATCGAAGGACAGGTCGTCGACGGCGGTCGCACCGTCGGCGTACTGCTTGACCACCTGCTCGAAGCGGATCATGGTCACCCAACGTAGTGCAGGCCACCGACATCCTGTCGCGTCAGACCCGGCAACGTGCCCGGCGAGCGATGCCTTTCGCGCACGCTGCGAGGCTGCGAGGTCAGGGACGCAGCAGCGTCTGCTGCAGGAACTCGTTCGTATGGCGGTGCCACGCGCGCGCTCGCAGCAGCATCGCGTGGGCGTCGGGCAACTGGACGCTGCGCGCGTCCCCGCCCGCCGCGACGATCCGGCCGGCGAGCCGTGAGCTCTCCCGCGGATCGGTGATGACGTCCTTGCGGCCGTGCAACAGCAGCGTGTGTCGGCCGAGGAAGGGCTCGACGTCGTACTGCCGCGGGATCCACGGCGCCATACCGACGATGCTGACCACCCCCTCGCAGCCGGCGAGTTCGAGTGCGACCCGACCCCCCATCGAATGACCGACCAGCGCGAGCGGCACGCCCGGGTAGAGCTCCTGCAACCGCCCCAGCGCCCACCGAGCATCCACGACCGGTGAGCGGGCGTCACCGTTGTATCCGCGCACCGCGTCGCGCAGCACCGCGGGTGCGATGCGGCCGCCGGCACTGCGCTCGATGCTGCGCGCGACGGCCACCATCCGCAGCACCGGGGGGCTGGCCTTGAAGGTGCGCTGCAGACCGTGTTCGGCGCCGCCGTGCAGCAGCAGGGCGATCGCCTCCGGGCGGTGCCTGCCGTCCGGCAGCGTGAGGAACGGGTGTGCCTCCGGTCGCACCTGCGCGTGCGCCGGACCGACCTCGAAGCGGGGCCTCATGCGGTCACGCTCACAGCTGCGACCGGTGGAAGTTGTCGTAGGACCGGCTCGCGGTCGGGCCCCGCTGGCCTTGGTAGTGAGAGCCGTATTTCGCGCTGCCATAGAGGCTTTCGGCCGGACTACTGAGCTGGAAGAAGCACAGCTGGCCGATCTTCATGCCCGGCCACAGCTTGATCGGCAGGGTCGCGACATTGGACAACTCCAGGGTCACGTGGCCGGAGAACCCCGGGTCCACGAAGCCGGCGGTCGCGTGGGTGAGCAGGCCCAGCCGGCCCAGGCTCGACTTGCCCTCCACCCGTGCGGCGACGTCGTCCGGCAGCGTCACCTGCTCGTAGGTCGAGCCCAGCACGAACTCCCCCGGGTGCAGCACGAACGGCTCGCCCGCGTCGGTCTCGATCAGCCGGGTCAGTTCGTCCTGCTCGGCGGCCGGATCGATGAACGGATACTTGTGATTGTCGAACAGCCGGAAGAAGCGATCCAGTCGGAAGTCGATGCTCGAAGGCTGGATCATCGTCTCGTCATACGGGTCGAGACGCACGCGTCCGGCGTCGATCTGGGCGCGAATGTCGCGGTCGGAGAGCAGCACGGGGGTCACGCTACCCGGCGGGCCCGTGCGCCGGTGGCGCCGCGCGTGGGTTAGACTCCTGCCGGTCCGAAATCGCCCCCGCGGCAGCGTGTCAGGGGAGCGGCTTTCGCGGCACGCGAGTGTAGTTCAATGGTAGAACATCAGCTTCCCAAGCTGAATACGCGAGTTCGATTCTCGTCACTCGCTCTTCACTGCGTTTCTTGTGCTCGACTCCTCACCGCCCTCCTGCGGCTCGGGCTCGCTCGCCCCGCGCCGCAGCCGCGCCGACCGTTGTCTCGCGGACCGTCCACTTGCCCTTCCGTCGCCAACGCTGGTCGCTCACCACCTCGCCGGTTCCACTTCGCACCGCCCGCCTGTGGCTCGGGCTCGCGCCGTTCTGCCGATTTGACACCGGCAAAACTACATGCGTGCAACTACAGCATGTTGGGTCTTGGCAAAGTCGCCACCACTAGATAGTGTGTCTCACGCAGTTGGTTCGCGCACGGACACCGACCGCCACGGCGGTCGTCGATCGTGCCCGAGGAAAGAGGGAAGCCGGTGAGATTCCGGCACTGCCCCCGCAGCGGTGAGTGAGGACGAACGTCGTCATCAGCACTGGGCCGACCAGCCCGGGAAGCGACGACCAGTAGGTGTGCGTCTGGCACGGAGTCACGAGTCCGAAGACCTGCCACTGCCCCGTTCACGTTCGTGGACGGGTCCGACCGCAGCCCGCGCGGGAAGGGCTGACGAACGAGCGGTGGCATGCCCCATCTGCGTGCGCTGCCCGCTCGCCGTCCCTCCTCGCCGGACGACCAGCGAGGACAGACGGGAGACACCGCACGTGGCCATACACGTCACCAAACGCGACGGTTCGCGCGAGCCGTATGACGCAGACCGCATCAACCGGGCGATCGAGAGGGCGGCCGACGGCCTGCCGAACGCCATGTCGATGACCATGCAGATCGCCTCGGAGCTGGCGATCACCCTCTTCGACGGCATCACCACCGAGCAACTCGACGAAGCCGCCATCTCGGTCGCGGTGCAGAACGTCAAGGACGACCCCGACTTCGACGTCATCGCCTCCCGTCTGCTGCTCAAGACGATCTACAAGAAGGTGCTGGGCGACTTCGAGACCCAGTCCGAGCTTGCGTTGCTGCACCAGGCGCGCTTCCCCGGCTACGTCCGCGAGTCGGTCGAGGACGGGCTCTTCGATCCCCGGCTGGCGTCGGCGTTCAACCTGGAGCAGCTCGCGGCCGCGCTCGACCACCACCTGGACGACGGACTGCGCTACATCGGCATCGTCACCCTCAAGAACCGTTACATGGCAACGGATTCCAGTCGTCGACCGCTCGAGGTCCCGGCATACTTCTGGATGCGTGTCGCGATGGGTATGTCGGTGGGCGAGAAGGACCCGACCCAGGCCGCGATCGGCTTCTACCGCAAGATGGCGTCGCTGGACTACCTGGCGGCCGGCTCGACGCTGGTCAACGCCGGCACCGTCACCCCGCAACTGTCCAACTGCTTCGTGATGCAGATGGACGACGACATCGAGCACATCGCCAAGTCGATGCGCGACGTCATGTGGCTGACCAAGGGCACCGGCGGCATCGGCCTCTCGGTCTCCAAACTGCGCTCGGAAGGCAGTCCGATCCGCAGCAACAACACCTCGTCCACCGGGCCGATCCCCTTCATGCACACCATCGACTCGATCCTGCGGGCCGTCTCCCGCGGCGGGAAGAAGTTCGGGGCGCTGTGCTTCTACATGGAGAACTGGCACCTGGACTTCCCGCAATTCATCGATCTGCGGCAGAACGCCGGCGACCCCTACCGACGCACCCGGACCGCCAACACCGCGGTCTGGCTGTCCGACGAGTTCATGAAGCGCGTCGTCGCCGATGACGACTGGTATCTCTTCGACCCGCTGGAGACCCCGGACCTGGTGGAGCTGGTCGGCGACGACTTCTCCCGCCGCTACCAGGAGTATGCCGCTCTGGCCGAGGCCGGGAAGCTGCGCTCCTTCAAGAAGATCCGCGCCCGCGCGCAGTGGAGGTCGATCCTGGTCTCGCTGCAGACGACCTCGCACCCGTGGCTGACATGGAAAGACACCGTCAACCAGCGCGCGCTCAACGACAACACCGGCACGATCCACCTGTCGAACCTGTGCACCGAGATCACGCTGCCGCAGGACCGCGACAACGTGTCGGTGTGCAACCTGGCCTCGATCAACCTCTCGCGACACCTGAATGCGGACGGCGAATGGGACTGGGACCGACTCGCCGAGTCCGCCCGTCTCGCCGTGCGTCAGCTGGACAACCTGATCGACATCACGCGCTCCTCGGTGCCCGAGTCGGAGCACTCCAATGACCGGAACCGCGCGATCGGCCTGGGAATCATGGGCTTCACCGACGTGGTGGAGAAGTTGGGCCTGTCCTACGCCTCGGAGGAGGCGGCCGACCTGATCGACCGGCTGACCGAGTTCATCAGCTGGCACGCCATCGACGCATCGTGTGATCTGGCGGTCGAGCGCGGCGCCTACCCCAACTTCCCGGGATCCGGCTGGTCCCGCGGTCTGGTGCCGATCGACACCCTGGAGACGCTCGAGAAGCGTCGTGGCGTCGAGGTCGACGTGCCGCGGACCGCACGCCTGGACTGGGACGCGTTGCGTGCCCGCGTCCGCGACGGCGTCCGCAACGCCACGCTCATGGCCATCGCACCGACGGCGTCGATCGGCCTGGTCGCCGGCACCACTCCCGGCCTGGATCCGCAGTTCTCCCAGCTCTTCTCGCGCACCACGTCCTCCGGCAAGTTCCTGGAGGTAAACCGCAACCTGGTGGCCGCGCTGCAGGAACGCGGCCTGTGGGACCAGGTGCGGGACGAGCTGCTGCGCTCCCGCGGTGACCTGTCCGTCGTACCCGGCGTGCCGGAGGACCTGCTGGAGGTCTTCCAGACTTCCTTCCAGCTGCCGGCCACGGCATACCTGCAGGTCGCCTCCCGGGCGCAGAAGTGGATCGATCAGGCGATCAGCCGCAACATCTACCTGGAGTCGCGGGACATCGGTGGCATGAGCGACCTGTATGTCGACGCGTGGCGCAAGGGTGTCAAGACGACCTACTACCTGCACATGAAACCGCGCCACCGCGCGGAGCAGTCGACCGTCAAGGTCAACAAGGCCGTCGAAAGCGGCCGGGCCGGAAGCGGATTCGGCTTTGCGCGCAAGGCAGCGACGCACCCGCCCGAGCAGGCAGAAACCCCGAAGACCGCGCCGGTCGCCGAATTCGAAGAGGGCTTCACCTGCCCCACCGACCCCCAGGAACTTCTCGAATGCGAGGCATGCCAATGACATCCACCACTCCCGACACCCAGACGTCCATCCTCGGCACCGGCATCCAGGACGGCCTGTTGCTCAAGCCGATCCGCTACCAGTGGGCATACGACCTGTACAACCAGGCCGTCGCCAACACGTGGTTCCCGCACGAGATCCAGCTCGGGGAGGACCTCGGCGACTTCGAGCGGATGACGGACGAGGAGCGGCATGCCGTCACCTTCCTGATGAGCTACTTCAACCCCAACGAGCTGCTGGTCAACAAGGCGCTGGCGTTCGGCGTCTACCCGTATGTCGGCGCGCCCGAGGCACACCTCTACCTGGCCAAGCAGATGTGGGAGGAGGCCAACCACTGCATGGCGTTCGAATACGTGCTGGAGACCTTCCCCATCGACCGTGACGAGGCGTATGCCGCCCACGTCGACATACCGTCGATGGCCGCCAAGGAGGAGTTCGAGGTCCGCTACATCCAGCGGATGGCGGAACAGACGCTGGACATCACCACGACCGAGGGCAAGCGCGACTTCGTGCGCAACCTCGTCGCGTACAACGTTGTGCTGGAAGGCATCTGGTTCTACAGCGGCTTCATGGTGGCGCTGAGCTTCCGGCAGCGGAACCTGCTGCGCAACTTCGGCTCGCTGATCGACTGGATCGTGCGCGACGAGTCGCTGCACCTGAAGTTCGGGATCAACCTCATCCTCACTGTGCTCGAGGAGAACCCCGACCTGCAGACTCAGGAGTTCGCCGACGAGATCCAGCAGATGATCTTCGACGCGGTCGAGATGGAGGAGCAGTACAACCGCGACCTGCTGCCGCGCGGCATCCTCGGCCTGAACGCCGACTACATCAACACCTATGTGCGCTATCTGGCCGACCGCCGACTGGAGGAGCTGGGCTTCGGACCGCACTGGGGTGTCAGCAATCCGGCGAAGTGGATGGCGACCGCGAACGACACGCTGGAGCTGGTCAACTTCTTCGAGTCGATCAACACCAGCTACGAGGTGGACGCCCAAGCCGGATCGTAGCCGTGGGCGTGACGTCATCGAGCCGTTCGATGCGGCGCGCGAGGTCCACGCCTCGCGCGCCGAGCGGTCCGGATGCGCCGGCGTCGAGGCTGCTGCGGCTCGGCCCGGCGTTCGTCGCCGCGATCGCATATGTCGACCCGGGCAACATCGCGACCAACACGACCGCCGGCGCCCGGTACGGATTCGGGCTGCTGTGGGTCGTCCTGCTCGCGGTCGCGGCCGCCGGACCGGTGCAGTACCTGTCGGCGAAACTCGGTGCGGTCACTGGCCAGTCGATGGCGTTGGTGCTCAGCATGCGCCTCAACCGCCCGTCGCGCGTGCTCTATTGGCTGCAGGCCGAAGGCGTCGCGATCGCCACCGATCTGGCGGAAGTGGTCGGCGCCTCGATCGCCATACACCTGCTGGTCGGTATGCCGCTCTGGTGCGGCGCCGTCGTCACGGCGGTGGCCGGCGGCGGGCTCATGGTGATCCGTGACCGGGTCGGCGAGCGCGGTTTCCAGGTGGTCATGGTCGCCGGACTTGCAGTCATCGGAGCGGGATTCATCCTCGGTGTGCTGATGGGACCGTCGCCTGCCGGGCTGGATCTGCGCCCCCGGCCGGCCGACCAGCAGATGGTCCTGCTGGCGACCGGCATCGTCGGCGCGACGGTGATGCCGCACGCCATCTACCTGCACTCCGCGCTCACCACCGACCAGGGCGGCACGTCGCGCCGCAGGTTGCGGGACAACCGGATCGACGTCACGTTGGCGATGCTGGTGGCCGGGACGGTGAACGTCTCGATGCTGGTGCTCGGCGCCACTGCCCTACGCGGACACCAGGACGAGGACTTCGCAGCACTCGCCCACGCGCTGGCCGACCGGGTCGGGGACGGCGCCCGGACCGGGTTCATCCTCGCGCTGCTCGTCAGCGGCATCACCTCGACCGCTGTCGGGATCCGGTCCGGCGAGGTCGTGATGGCCGGACTACTACGCCGGCGGGTCCCGGTGGCGGCACGCCGGATCGCCGTCCTCGTCCCGTCGGTCGCGCTGCTCGCGTGCGGCATACCGCCGGTCGACCTGTTGGTCTGGTCTCAGGTCGCGCTCGCGATCGGACTGCCGATGGCCCTCATCCCCCTCGTCCGGCTCACCTCGTCCCGTGCCGTGATGGGCGTATGGCGCAACCACCCCGCCATGACGGCTGCGTGCTGGGCCGTGGTGGGGGTGGTGGTCACGCTGGACCTGGCCCTGCTCGCCATACCGCTGCTCGGCGCGTGACTGCTGCGCCGCAGCCGACGTGTGACAGTCTCGGAGCATGACTACTGCAGCACCGAAGCCGGCACCGCGCCGACGGGGCCGGCCAGGCAAGGACCAGGCGACCGTGCTGCGGGAGGCCATCGAGTTGTTCAACCTGCAGGGGTATGACGCCACCAGCATGGGTGACCTGGCCAGTCGCCTTGGGTTCACCAAATCCGCTCTCTACCACCATGTTCCGAGCAAGGAGCATCTGCTCCAACAAGCTCTCGACGAGGCGCTGGACAACCTGGCCGAAGCCGTTGCCGCAGCCCGCGCGGATCGCTCGGTGTCCGCGCTGGAGCGGTTGCGTCGTGCCGTCCGGGGCAGCGTCGACGTGCTCATCAGCCACCTGCCTGCCGTGACGCTGCTGCTTCGCGTCCGCGGCAACAGCCCCGCCGAGGTTGCCGCGCTGAAGCGGCGGCGCGAACTGGACGCCGAGCTCGCGCAGCTCGTCGCGGAGGCGGCCGACGAGGGCGGCATACGCACCGACATCCCTGCCGACCTGATCAGCCGGCTGCTCTTCGGCATGGTCAACTCGCTCACCGAATGGGTGCGCCCCGGCGGCCGGATCAGTCCCGACACCATCGCCGACGCACTGACGACGATTGCCTTCGAAGGGCTGCTCACGGCCTGAGCAACAGTCAGTCCAGCTCGACCGACGCGGGGAACACCTCGGCCAGCACGGCACGGCAGGCACGCACACCGGGCGTCTGCACACTCGACTTGCGCACCGAGGTGAAGACCGAACGACGTGGCGCGCCGGGCAACTCGATCAGCCGGGCGGCCGGACGGCGACGGACCAGCATGAGGTCGGGCACCACGGCGACCGCGCTGCCGGACTCGATCAGCGCGATGTGAGCCTCCAGATCGTCGGTCTCGAAACGCACGTCCGGCTCGAAGCCGGACTGCCGGCACAGCTGCTCGGCCCAATGCCGCGATGCCGCTCCCGGTGGCTCCATCACCCACGGCAGTGTGCGCGCATCGGCGATCGAGCACACCTGGTCGAAGCCGTGCCTGTGGGCCGGCACGGCGAGGTGCAGCGAATCCGTGGTGAGCGGCACCCGGTCGAGCGAGGGATAGCGCGGCGCCGCGTGGTTGGGATACTGCTCGGCGATCACCAGGTCGAACTCGTGCGCTGCGGTCTCCCGCAACCCCTCCTCCGGTTCGCGCTGCGACATGGTGACCCGCAGCCGAGGATGCGCGGCGGCCAGCTCGGCCAGCAGCCGCGGCATGAAGGCGACGGCGGCCGACTGGAAGACCGCGATCCGCAACGTGCCCGACGCTTCTCCGGAGACGCCGATGGCGGCGCTCTCGGCCTCCTCCAACTGGCTGAGGATGCGCTCGGTGTGCTCGACCAGCACCTCCGCGGCCGGCGTCAGCTCCAGGCGGCGGCCGGCCTTGCGCAACAGCGGCACCCCGACCTCGCGTTCGAGCTGGCTGAGTTGCTGGGACACGGAGGAGGGGCTCAGGTGCAGCGCTTCGGCCACTTCCGCGATGGTGCCGCGGCTGCTCAGCTCGCGCAGCAGCCGCAGTCGTCGCACTTCGAGCATACTTAAGGTTAGCCGAAGTGAATACGTCGGAAAACGTCGCTTTACCCGAAGTGAGCCACGCCGGATACTCGGATCGAAGCACTTTGCCCGGACAGAATTCAGAGGTATCCCGTGACCAGCATTCCCGTGGACCCGCAACTCGTCGCCGAAGTGGAGACACAGGTGAAGGCCTGGCTCGACGCCTCGGCCAGCACACCGGTCCACCCGTCGGCGACCCGGCTCGCCGAGGTGCTCAAGGACCCCAAGGGGCTGCAGTTCACCGTCGGTTTCGTCGACCGGGTCGTCCGCCCGGAGGACTTCGGGGTCGCTGCGCAGGCCTTGCGCGAGATCGTCGCCGACACACCGCAGTTCCTGCCCTGGTACCAGCGCGCCGCGCTGCAGTCCGGTGCGAAGCTGTCCGGCACGGCGCCCGGTGTCGTCATACCGATCGCCCGGAAGGTGTTGCGGCGCATGGTCGGTCACCTGCTCATCGACGCGACCGACTCCAAACTGGGCGGGCAGATCGCCCGCATCAAGAAGCGCGGTGTCAAGCTCAACATCAATCTGCTGGGCGAGGCCGTCCTCGGTGAGGCCGAGGCGGGTCGCCGGTATGACGGCACCCGCCGGCTGCTCGAGCGGCCGGATGTCGACTACGTGTCGATCAAGGCGTCCTCTCCGGTCGCACCGCACTCCCCCTGGTCCCACGACCAGGCCGTCGCCCACGTCGTGGACCGGCTGCTGCCGCTGTATCAGTACGCGGCTTCCCAAAGCGGAAGCGGCACACCGAAATTCATCAACCTGGACATGGAGGAATACCACGACCTGGCGATTACGGTCGACGTCTTCACCCAGTTGCTGGACCGGCCCGAGCTGCTCGACCTGGAGGCCGGCATCGTGCTGCAGGCCTACTTGCCCGACGCCCTCTCGGAGATGATCAAGCTGCAGGAGTGGGCAGCCGCGCGACGGGCACGTGGCGGCGCGCCGATCAAGGTGCGACTCGTCAAGGGTGCCAACCTGCCGATGGAACGCGCCCAGAGCTCGCTCTTCGGCTGGCCGCTGGCGACCTGGGGCAGCAAGCGGGAGACCGACACGTCATACCTCAGCGTCCTGGACTACGCCCTGCAGCCGGAGCGCACTGCCAACGTCCGCATCGGGGTCGCCGGCCACAACCTCTTCGACGTCGCCTATGCGTGGATCCTCGCTGGGCGCAGGGGGGTTCGGGACGGCATCGAGTTCGAGATGCTGCTCGGTATGGCGGAAGGCCAGGCCGAGGCGGTCCGCGCAACCGTCGGCGATCTGCTCCTCTACGTGCCGGTGGTGCACCCGAAGGACTTCGACGTGGCGATCTCCTACCTCGTGCGTCGACTCGAGGAGGGTGCCAGCCAGGACAACTTCATGTCGGCGGTGTTCGACCTGCACGACAGCGCCGAGCTCTACCAGCGTGAGAAGGACCGATTCGTCGCCTCGCTCGCCGCGTTGACCGACGACGTGCCGGCGCCGCACCGGGTGCAGGACCGACGCCGCCCGGTGCCGGAAGCACCACTGACCCGGTTCGCGAACACGCCCGACACCGACCCCTCGCTGCTCGGCAACCGGATCTGGGGTGCCGAGATCATCGACCGGATCGCGTCCTCGCAGTTGGGCGTCGACCTGGTGTCGGCGCACTCCGTGCAGGACACGGCCGCCGTCGAGTCGATCATCGACGAGACGAGGACGGCCGGCGCGTCCTGGGGTGCCCGGCCGGCGGCCGAACGTGCCGCGATCCTGCGGTCGGCAGCCACCCACTTCGAGCAGCACCGCGGTGACCTGCTCGAGGTCGCCGGGTCGGAGTGCGGCAAGACGCTCGACCAGGCCGACCCCGAGGTCTCCGAGGCCATCGACTTCCTCAACTACTACGCCGACCTGGCCGAGCAACTCGAGCAGGTCGACGGCGCCGTGCCCCACCCGGTGAACCTCACCCTGGTCGTGCCACCGTGGAACTTCCCGCTGGCCATTCCCACCGGCGGTATGGCGGCCGCGCTCGCCGCAGGTTCGGCAGTGATCGTCAAGCCGGCCCCGCAGGCTGCTCGCTGCGGCTCGGTGCTGGCCGAGATCCTGTGGGCCGCAGGCGTTCCCGAGGATGTGCTGCGCCTGGTCCACGTCCCGGAGAACGAGGTCGGGCGGACGCTGGTCTCCTCGCCGAAGGTCGACCGGCTCATCCTGACCGGCGCGTTCGACACCGCGGCGCTGTTCCGTAGCTTCCGTCCCGACCTGCCACTGCTCGCCGAGACCTCCGGCAAGAACTCGATGATCGTCACGCCCAACGCCGACCTCGACCTCGCGGTCAAGGACCTGGTCAACTCGGCGTTCGGGCACGCCGGGCAGAAGTGCTCGGCCGCGTCGCTCGGCATCCTGGTCGGCTCGGTCGCGCACTCCGAGCGCTTCCGGACCCAGCTCATCGACGCCGTCACGTCGCTGAAGGTGGGCCTGCCCAGCGACCCCACGACACAGATGGGTCCGATCATCGAGCCGGCGAGCGGCAAGCTGCACAAGGCGCTGACGACCCTGGACCCGGGCGAGACCTGGCTGGTGAAGCCGCGGCAACTCGACGACGAGGGCCGGCTGTGGTCGCCGGGCGTGAAGACGGGCGTGCGGCGTGGATCCGAATACCATCTGACCGAATACTTCGGTCCGGTGCTCGGTCTGATCGAGGCGGCCGACCTGGACGAGGCCATCGCCATACAGAACGAGACCGACTACGGCCTGACCGCCGGCCTGCACTCGCTGGAGCGCAGCGAGCTGGATACCTGGATCGACCGTGTCGAGGCGGGCAACGCCTACGTCAACCGCACGACCGTCGGCGCAATCGTCCGACGGCAGCCGTTCGGCGGGTGGAAGAAGTCGGCCGTCGGTGCGGGCACCAAGGCCGGTGGGCCGAACTACCTCGTCGGCCTCACCGACTGGACGCCGCGTATGGCGAGCGAGTCGGCCGAGATCTCCGACACCGTGCGCCGGTTCGTCGAGGCGTCCGGCCTGACCGGGGACGACGCCGAATACGTGCGCCGCGCCGCGGGGTCGGACGCACTTGCGTGGCAGCAGGAGTTCGGCACGGCCAAGGACGTCTCCGGCCTGCTGGCGGAGAAGAACGTCTTCCGCTACCGCCCGGTGCCGGTGACCATCCGGGTGGAGGCGACGGAGCCGGCGCAACTGGTGCGCCTCGTCGCCGCCGGGCTGACGGCCGGTGCTCCGGTGACCGTGTCGCTCGGGGTCGACCTCGAAGCCCGCCTGCGAAGTGCTCTGACCTCGGCGGGCGTGACGGTCCGCGAGGAGGACCAGGACGCGTGGGCCGCTCGGCTGCGCGGCGCCGATGCGCCGCACCGCGTCCGGTTGATCGGCGGCACCCGGGAGGGCTTCGCCACGGCGAGCGAGGGTCGCGCGGACATCGCACTCTACGCACAACCGGTGCTGGAGGCGGGCCGGATCGAGTTGCTGACCTTCCTGCACGAGCAGGCCGTCGCCGTCACGGCGCACCGCTTCGGTTCACCGACGCCGCTGGCGGAGGACCTCTTCTAGATCTGCGCCGACGGACCGCCTCGGCCCTGCAGGGATCGCGCCACGGCGCGATCCCTGCAGGGCCGAAGTCGTCGGAGCTACTTCTCGGTGGTCCAGTCGTAGAAACCCTGACCGGTCTTGCGGCCGAGGTGCCCGGCGGCGACCTTGTCGCGCAACACCTGCGGTGGGGCGAAACGCGGGCCGAGCTCTTGCTCCAGGTGTTCGGCGATGGCGAGGCGGACATCGAGGCCGACCAGGTCGGTCGTGCGGAGAGGCCCGACCGGGTGCCGGTAGCCGAGGGTCATCGCGGTGTCGATGTCCTCCGCCGTCGCCACACCTTCGTCGAGCATCCGCATCGCCTCCAGCGCGATCGCGACGCCCAGCCGACTGCTGGCGAAACCCGGCGAATCCCGCACCGTCACAGCGGTTTTGCCGATGGCGGCGACCCAGCCCTGCGCGGCCCGCACCAGGTCGTCCGCCGTGGTGTCTGCCACCACGATCTCGACCAGCGAGCTGCTGGGCACCGGGTTGAAGAAATGCAGGCCGATCAACCGGGTCGGATCCGGCAGGCGGTCCGCCAGCGCGGTGACCGACAGCGAGCTGGTGTTGGTGGCGAGTACGGCGCCGGGCGCCAGCCCGGCGACGTCACCGAGCACCTGCGCCTTCAACTCCGCATCCTCCGGGACCGCCTCGATGACCAGGCCGCACCGGGTCAGTGCCTCCCGGTCGGTCGCCATACGCAGGTCACCGTGCGCGGTCTGGCCGCGTTCCGCGGACTTGGCGAGGCTGCGCTCGATCCGCTCGCGACCGGCGATCGCGGCGTCGTCGCTGCCCTCCAGCACCACGACGTCTGCGCCGCCGAGCAGGAAGGCGTGGGCGATGCCGGCTCCCATCCGGCCGGCGCCGATGACGCCGATGCTTGCGGGGAGAACGTCCTTGGTCACTTCGTGCGCTCCTTGCGCTCCAGGAAGGCGGTCATCCGTTGGTATTTCTCCTCGGTCTCGAAGAGCACCGCCTGTGCGATGTCATCGATGAGTGGGTGCGCCTCGCGGGGAGCATGGAAGACCGACTTGGTCAACCGCACGGCCTGCGGTGCCTGTCGCGCGATCCGGTCGGCCAGCGCCGCCCCGGCTGCCTCGAGCTGATCCGGTTCCACCACGTCGTTGAGGAGTCGGCAACCGAGCGCCTCCTGCGCGGTCAGGACCCGCCCGGCCAGCAGGATCTCCTTGGCCAGCGGTTCACCGACGAGCTCGGCCAGTCGCCAGGACGCGCCGGCGGCGGCGAGGATGCCGAGACCGGGCTCCGGGTTGCCGATCTTGACCGACGGCGTGCCGATCCGGAAGTCGCAGGCGTAGGCGAGTTCCGCTCCACCGCCGAGCGCGTAGCCGTCGATGAGTGCGATCACCGGCATCGGCAGCTTGCGGATGCGGTCGAAGATGCCGGAGTTAATCCCCTGCAGTGCGTCCTCCCGGCGTCGTTCGCGCAGCTGCCGGATATCGGCTCCCGCAGCGAAGATGCCGCCACTGCCGGTGATCAGTGCGATCCGCGGCTGTCGTTCCAGCAGAGCACAGGCGTCGTGCAACGCCGCGACGGTGTCGGCGTCGATGGCATTGCGCACCTCCGGCCGGTTCAGCCGTATGACGAGCCGGTCCTCCCGCTCGTCCAGCTCGACGGCGCTCATGCCGTTTCCAGCAGCAGCGCGGAGCCCTGGCCCACGCCGACGCACATGGTGGCCAGCCCGCGGGTGCCGCCGGTGTCGCGCATCCGCCGCAACAGGGTGACCACCAGCCGGGTGCCCGAGCAGCCGAGCGGATGTCCCAGCGCGATGGCGCCGCCGTCGGAGTTGACGATGTCGGCGTCCAGTGCCAGATCGCGCATGCACGCGATCGACTGCGAGGCGAACGCTTCGTTGAGTTCGATCGCATCCAGCGAATCCACTTGCCAGCCCGCGCGATCGAGCGCCTTACGAGTCGCCGGGACCGGCCCGATGCCCATGATTTCCGGCGCGACGCCGGCGCTGGCCCCGGCGACGATGCGGGCCTTCGGCTGCACGCCGGTCTCGGCCAGGAACTTCTCGGAGACGACCACGACCGCTGCGGCTCCGTCGTTCAGCGACGAGGAATTGCCGGCGGTGATCAATCCGTCCGGCTTGTTGACCGGTCGCAGCGTGGCCAGCTTCTCGGCGGTGGTGTCCGGTCGGGGCCCCTCGTCCCGGGTGACCTCACCGACCGCGACGATCTCGTCGTCGAACCTGCCGGCGTCGCGCGCCGCGACCGCCCGCTGGTGCGACTGCAGCGCGAAGGCATCCATCTCCTCGCGGGTCAGCTGCCACTGCTCGGCGACGCGCTCGGCGGTCTGCGGCATCGACAGCGTCGTGTCCGCATCGAACCGCGGGTTGGTGAAGCGCCAGCCGATCGAGGTGTCGAAGCTGGCACCGGGTTTGGCCCACGGGCGAGACGGTTTGGCCTGCACCCAGGGCGCCCGGGTCATCGACTCGACACCGCCGGCGACCACGACATCAGCGTCGCCGGCGGCGATCATCTGCCGTGCCAGCGTGATCGACGTCAGTCCCGAGGCGCAGAGCCGGTTGACGGTGAACCCGGGGATGCGCTGCGGCAGACCGGCCAGCAGCACCGCCATACGAGCGACGTTGCGGTTGTCCTCACCGGCCTGGTTGGCGGCGCCGAGGATGACCTCGTCGATGCGCTCGGGGTCGATGCCGGAGCGCCGCACGACGTCGCCGACGACCAGCGCGGCGAGGTCGTCGGGTCGCTGCCCGGCGAGCGCCCCGCCGTACCGACCGATGGGTGTGCGAATCGCGTCGAGGACGAAGGCTTCCGGCATGCAGTGCTCCTTGGCGTTGTGGTCGGGTGGGATGGGTCAGGCGTCGAAGTCGACCGTGACGTCGTCGCTGATCGGGAAGCTCTGGCAGGTGAGGACGAATCCCTGCTCGACCTCGGCGTCCTCCAGCGCGTAGTTGCGCGCCATCTCGACCTCGCCGGACGTCACCTTGGCGCGACAGGTGCCGCAGACGCCGCCCTTACAGGCGAACGGCATGTCGGGCCGTTTCTGTTGCGCGGAATCCAGCACGGTGCTGGTCCTGGGCACGGCGGCAGTGGTGCTGCGGCCGTCGAGCACCACCGTCAGCGACGCGGTTTCGCCCTCCACGACCGCGTCGGCGTGCCGCAGTTGCGGCGGCGGCGCGTCGACGTAGAACAGCTCGTAATGGATCCGGTCCTGCGGGACGCCGAGCTCCGCCAGGGCTGCCCGGGTCTCCTGCAACATCTCCATCGGACCGCACAGCCAGACATGGTCGATCGACGGCAGCGGCACGAGTTCCCGCAGGATGGTCCGCAGCCGCTCGCCCTCGAGTCGGCCGGAGAACAACTCGACGTCGCGCGGCTCACGGGAGAGCACGTGGATCAGGTCGAAACGTTGGTGATGGGCGTTCTTCAGATCCGCGAGCTCCTCGGCGAACATCACCGTGTTCGTCGTCCGATTGCCGTAGAGCACGGTGACGGTGGAGTCCGGGTGGCCGACCACCGATGCGGCGATGGACAGCATCGGTGTGATGCCGGACCCGGCAGCGATGCACAGATGACGCGCCGGCTGGTCCGGATCGGCCCGGAAACTCCCACTCGGGCGCTGCACCTCGACGGTGTCGCCGGGGCGGATGTCGCGGACCAGCCAGCGGGAGAAGAGTCCGTCCGGGATCTCGCGCACCCCGATCCGTGGCAGGCTGCCGGCCGGAGAACTGATCGAGTAGGTGCGCCGATGCTCGACGCCGTCGACGACCCGGCGCAACGTCAGCGCCTGCCCTGGGGCGAAAGCGAATTCGTCCTTCAGCTCGTCCGGCACGTCGAATGTCACGGCGACGGCGTCTTCGGTCAGTTGCTCGATGTCCAGCACCAGCAGCGGGTGGAACGGCGCGGTGCGCGCGTTGATGTTGGCCTCGGGTGCGATGGTCATTCAGATTTCCTTCAGGTGGTCGAAGGGCTCACCGCAGGCACGGCAGCGGTAGAGCGCCTTGCACGCGGTGCTCCCGAACTCACTGGTCACCTGGGTGTCGCCGGACCCGCACTGCGGGCACTGTATGGCGCGCCGGGTGGGCGCGAGAGTCAGCACGACCGGGCCGCGTGGCGCTTGCCCGGGCGGCGATATGCCGTTGTCCGCCAACGCCTTCCGCCCTGCCTCGCTGATCCAGTCGGTGGTCCAGGGCGGGCTGAGCTCGACGCGCACGCGCACCGACTCGAACCCGGCATCGGTCAACCGGTGCACGAGGTCGTCGCGCATCGTCGCCATCGCGGGGCAACCGGAGTATGTCGGTGTGATCGCCACCACGACCGTGCCGTCGTCGTCGATCGCGACGTCGCGCAGCACCCCGAGGTCGGCGAGCGTGAGCATCGGCAGCTCCGGGTCGGTGACCTCGGATGCGATGGCCCGGGCGCGCTCTGCCGCAGTGGCTTCCAGTGTTGCCATCATCCGGTCACCACCGGCCCATCGGATGCGCGCGGGCGACGACCTGCATCTCGGCGAGCATCAGGCTCAGCGCCTCGGAATGCATGCCCTGCCGGCCGGTACGGCCACGCACGCCGGCGAGTGCCGGTCCGTCCGGTGGAGTCATACCGGCGACGGCCAGGACCTGATCGATGACGACGTCCATCTCGTCGGCGACCGCGGCGGGGTCGACACCGACGTGTGCCTCGACCTCGGTCGAGGCCTGCAGCTCAGGGATCAGCGGCCACACCGATGTCATCGCATCGGTCAGCCGGCGGTGCGACTCCTCGGTGCCCCGGGCGAGCGTCACGAACCAGCGGCCGGCGAAATCCCGGTGGTAGGCAAGCTCTCTCACGCCCTTGGCGGCAATCGCTGCGATCACCGCGTCTGCGTGGCTCACCAATCGCTGCAGGATCGTCAAGCGCCAGGTCGACATGACCAGCAGTCGGGCGACCAGCTCGGCGAAGTCACCGTTCGGGACCTCGGCCAGCCGGACGTTGCGGAAGGCGTCGGCGTCGCGGAAGTAGGCCAGCCGGTCCTCGTCGGGCACCGGGGAACCCTCGGGCAGCACCGGCACGAGCGAAGGGTCCGCCGCCGCTGCCCTGGCGAGCAGCAGTCGCGCCTGGCCGACGAGGTCGAGCGCGATGTTGGCGATCGCGATGTCCTCCTCGAGGTCGGGCGCGCGGCTGGTCCACTCCGAGAGCCGCTGCGCGTAGACCAGGGCGTCGTCGCCGAGCATCAAGCAGTACTGCGCCAATTCGGCGGCGTCGACGCCGTCCGGGATGGTCGTGTCGACGCCGGCGAGCGGGTCCTCGAAGTCGGTGCCGAACGCCCAGTGGGCGTCGTTGCCCAGCAGCCCGGCGTACGCGTTGTCGTGCTCGCCCTCGGTGTCCTGCTGAATGTGTATGTCGCTCATGGGTGACCTTTCACATATGCGGAACGTTGTCGGGGATGTCGTAGAACGTCGGGTGCCGGTAGACCTTGTCGCCGCTGGGTGCGAAGAGCGGGTCCTTCTCCTGCGGGCTCGACGCGGTGATGTCAGCCGAGCGCACCACCCATATGGACACACCCTCGTTGCGCCGGGTGTAGACGTCGCGGGCGTGCCGCAGTGCCATTTCGGCGTCCGGCGCGTGCAGCGACCCGACGTGCACGTGATTGAGGCCTCGCTTGCTGCGCACGAACACCTCGTAGAGCGGCCATTCCCGTTGGTTCTCAGGCATTTTCGGATTCCTTGGTCTCGATACGGCCTCCGCTAGCGCTCCGGCCCACTCGACCGGCGGAGTTCGCGAATGCCATGGCTGCGTCCCGCACCCAGGCACCCTCGTCGTATGCCGCCTTGCGGTGCGCCATCCGCTGCGCATTGCACGGTCCGTTGCCCTTGACCACGTGCCAGAACTCCTCCCAGTCCGGCTCGCCGTAGTCGTAGGAGCCGCGTTCCTCGTTCCACTTCAGCTCGGGGTCCGGAAAGGTCACACCCAGCGCCTCCGCCTGGGGCATCGACATGTCGACGAAGCGTTGCCGCAGTTCGTCGTTCGTATGCCGCTTGATGCCCCACTTCATCGACTGCGCGGTGTTGGGCGAGTCGCCGTCCGGCGGACCGAACATCATGAGTGCGGGCCACCAGAAGCGGTTGACCGACTCCTGCACCATCGCGCGCTGCTCGTCGGTGCCGCGCATCATCGTCATCAGCAGTTCGTAGCCCTGCCGCTGGTGGAAGGACTCCTCCTTGCAGATGCGGATCATCGCGCGCCCGTAGGGGCCGTACGACGTCCGGCACAGCGGCACCTGGTTGCAGATCGCCGCCCCGTCGACCAGCCAGCCGATGGTGCCGACATCGGCATACGTCAGGGTCGGGTAGTTGAAGATCGAGGAATACTTCTGCTTGCCGGAGATCAGCCGGCGGGTCAGCTCGTCCCGGGAGATGCCGAGTGTCTCGGTCGCCGAGTAGAGGTAGAGCCCGTGCCCCGCCTCGTCCTGCACCTTGGCCAACAACACGGCCTTGCGGCGCAGCGACGGCGCGCGGGTGATCCAGTTGCCCTCGGGCTGCATCCCGATGATCTCCGAGTGCGCGTGCTGAGCCACCTGCCGGATCAGTGTCTGGCGGTATTTCTCCGGCATCCAGTCACGCGGCTCGATGCGGTCGTTGCCGGCGATGGTCGCGTCGAACGCCTCCTGCAGGGCGTGCTCGGAAGTCTTTTCCAGAGGCGCTTGGTCAACCTGCACGGGATCCTCCTTGCGGTATTTACAGACCGAGTGGTCAGTTATTAGTCTGGCACGCAGCGCCGCCGATCGCAACGACTACTCGTAGGAGCCATCCAGTGACAGACGCACGCATGCTCGAGAGCTACGCCGCAGGTTCGTGGTTCCGGTCCGACGCCGAGGGAGATGCTCTGCTGGACGCGACCACCGGCGAGACCGTCGCCCGCATCAGCAGCCGGGGCGTGGACCTGGCCGCGATGGTCCGCCACGCCAAGCAGGTCGGTGGCCCGGCGCTGCGGGAGCTGACGTTCCACCAGCGGGCGATGCTGCTGAAGGACGTCGCGCTGACGCTGTCGCGCCCCGAGGTCAAGGAGGAGCTCTACGAGCTGTCCTACCGCACCGGTGCCACCGCCCGGGACTCGTGGGTAGACATCGACGGCGGCATCGGCACCGTCTTCAGCTACTCCAGCAAGGCCCGCCGCGAGCTGCCCAACTCGACCGTGGCCCCCGACGGCCCGCTGGAGCCGCTGAGCAAGGGCGGCATCTTCGCCGGCCAGCACGTCTTCACCTCACGCCCCGGCGTCGCGGTCGAGATCAATGCCTTCAACTTCCCGGTCTGGGGCATGCTGGAGAAGCTCGCGCCCGCGTTCATCGCCGGCCTGCCGAGCATCGTCAAGCCGGCCAGCCAGACGGCATACCTCACCGAACTCGCCGTTCGCAGGATCATCGAGGCCGGCATCCTGCCCGAGGGCACCCTGCAGTTGTTGGCCGGCAGTGCCGGCACGCTGCTCGACGAACTCACCGTGCAGGACTCGGTGGCGTTCACCGGTTCGGCGCACACCGGTGGCATCCTGCGCCGGCACGAGTCGGTGCTGACGGGCGGCGTTTCCCTCGGTGTCGAAGCCGATTCACTCAACTGCTCGGTACTCGGCACCGACGTGACGACCGACGACCCGGAGTTCGACCTGTTCGTCAAGGGCGTCGTGACGGAGATGACGGTCAAGGCCGGGCAGAAGTGCACCGCCATCCGGCGCGTCATCGTGCCCGAGCCGATGATCGACCCGGTCATCGACGCGATCAGCGCGCGCCTGGACCGCACGACCGTCGGCGATCCGCGCGACGAGTCGACCCGCATGGGACCGCTCGCGTCGCTCGCGCAACGTGACGAGGTCCGCAAGGCGATCGAGGCCCTGCGCTCGGCCGCCGACGTCGTGTATGGCGACCCCGATACCACCGTCGGCGACCCGCGCGGCGCCTTCCTGCAACCGGTGCTGCTGCGGGCGCACGCCGACGCCACCCAGGTCCACGACGTGGAGGCGTTCGGCCCCGTGGCCTCCGTCATCGGTTACGGATCCACCCAGGACGCAGTGCACCTGGCGGCTCGCGGCAAGGGCAGCCTGGTCGGCTCGGTCGTCACCCACGACCCGGACGTCGCCCGGGACCTCGTGCGCGGTGTCGCCCCGTGGCACGGGCGCATCCTGGTGCTCAACCGCGACGACGCGAAGGAATCGACCGGTCACGGTTCGCCGCTGCCGGTGCTGGTGCACGGCGGACCGGGCCGCGCCGGCGGCGGCGAGGAGCTGGGCGGTGTGCGCGGGATCCTGCACCACATGCAGCGCACCGCCATCCAGGGTTCACCGGACATGCTGACCGCCATCACCGGACGCTGGACCACCGGGTCCGCGCGCGGCACGGGCGACATACATCCGTTCCGCAAGTCGCTGGCGCAGTTGCGGATCGGCGACACCGTCGAGACCGGCAGCCGGACGATCACCGGTGCGGACATCGACGACTTCGCGGCACGGACCGGCGACACGTTCTATGCGCACACCGACCCCGAGGCAGCGGCGGCCAACCCGATCTTCGGTGGCATCGTCGCGCACGGTTACCTCATCGTGTCACTGGCCGCGGGCCTCTTCGTCGAGCCCGAGCCCGGCCCCGTGCTGGCCAACTTCGGCGTCGACAACCTGCGTTTCCTCACGCCGGTCAAGGCGGGCGACGCGATCAGCGTCCAGCTCACCGCCAAGCAGATCACTCCCCGGCAGACCGCCGACTACGGCGAGGTCCGGTGGGATTGCCTGGTCACCAACCAGGACGGCGAAGCCGTCGCGACCTACGACGTGCTCACCTTGGTCGCCAAGGAGTAGCGCCACGGACCGGCGTCACGGAGCGGACCCGCCGCTGCTCGGCCGTCAGTGGGCGGCCGGGTCCGCCGCACGGCACTCGGCGCACGTGCCGAGCAGGGCGGCGTGCTGGGCGTCCAGCTCGAAGCCGAGCTGTGTCCGCACCCGGTCGCCGATCGGACCCAGCCATTCGATCGGTATGTCGAAGAACCCCTGGCAGGTCGTGCACTGCAGGTGCGCGTGGCCGGTCCGGGCGGCCGCCGAGTGCCGCAGGTGATAGATCGTCGCACTGCCCGGCACGTGCGTGTGGGCGACGATGCCCAGCTCGGCCAGCGACTGCAACGACCGGTAGACCGTGGCACGGTGCACCCCGGGCTCGGCCTCGTCGACCCGGGTCACGATGTCCTCCGCGCACAGGTGACCGCTGGCGTCGTCGAGCACCTGCAGCACGGCCCGCCGCGCCGCGGTCACGCGCTCGCCCTTGTCCCGCAAGAGCCCGAGTGCCTCGGCCACCGCGGGTGATTCGTCGGTATGACGCATGACGCACCTCCTGGCCCCGATTCTCCACCATCGCACCGGCCCGAGCGCGTGGGTCGCCGTCCGGGGTGGACGGCCCGTCCCTCGCGGTCGGCTAGCCTTCCCACGGTGACAGCAGCACTGCCCGCGCGCCCCGCCCCGGTTCACGACGCCGCCCCGTCCGCGCCCAGAACACGTGACGCGCTCATCGACAACTCGCGCGCCGTGCTCATCGTGCTGGTCGTGCTGGGCCACATCGTGATGACCTATCACTCCGACTCACGCGCGATGGGATGGGCGCACTACTTCATCTACCTCTTCCACATGCCCGCGTTCGCCTACTTCTCGGGCAAGGTGCTGCGTTCCCCCCAGCGCGCCTTCGACAAGGCGTTCACCGCGATCTTCCCCCTGTACGTCGGCTTCAGCCTGATCCACTTCCTGGTGCGACGCTATTTCTTCGGCAGTTGGGACTGGGCGATGTGGGTCGCGCCCGGTCTGATGTGGTACCTGCTGGCCCTGCTCGTATGGCGACTCTCGCTTCCGCTCTGGGACAAGCTGCGCTGGCCGGTGCTGACCTCGCTCGCCATCGCCCTGCTGGTGCCGTTGACCAGCAGACTAGGAACCACGCTCTCCCTGGAACGCATCTTCGTGTTCGCGCCGTTCTTCCTGATGGGCCACTACACCACGTCCGAGACCGTCGAGCGGATCCGGCGGGTGCCTGCCTTCTGGGCGGCCGTTCCGCTGGTGTTCATCGCAGCGGTCGCCTGGCTCGCCGAGAAGACCGGCTTCGTCAAGATCGCCCTGCTCAACGGCAACACGCCCTATCCGCACATCGACGGCAGCAGCCTGGCGGAGATGGGTGGGCGACTGCTCGTCGTCGTGTGCACCCTCGGCGCGCTCTTCACGCTGTGGCGACTGCTGCCACGCCGGAAGGTGTTCTTCACGCACCTGGGTACCTATTCGCTGGGCATCTACACCTTGCACATGTCGTGGCCCTACGCACTGCAGAAGTGGCACCCGCATCTGGGACACCACGAGCTGCTGATCGCCGGCATCGTCCTCAGTCCCCTCGCCGTCGCGTTCTTCCTGGCCTCGCCCCCGGTGCGCGCGATCGTCGGCGGCTACGAACGAGCCTGGCGCCGACTGCTGGGGCTGCTGGGTGCTCCTGGCCCGTCCCCCCGCAAACCGGTTTACCCTTCAGACTGACAAAATGCAGTGCAGCCTCGCGCGCAGACGCCGGCTTCGCCGGCCGGCGCACTGCGCACGCACGAGACCGAACACATCGAGAGGACCCGTCGGGTGCAGGTAGAGACAACGATCAGTGAGATCGCGTGGGACCGGGTCCACCTCGGCCTGCTGGTCCGCATCGAGGCCGTTGACCCCGCGGCACCCACCCCTGCGATGGTCAACGCACTCGGCGACCCCCTGCCGTTACTGGTCGCCGAGCCCTTCGACAGCCCGGTCGAGGAAGCGCGCGACTGCATCGCACCGGACGGCTTCGTGCCGCCGGAGCCGCCCTCGGACATCGCGGAGTTGTCCGCGTCGCTGGGTTTCGCACTGCTGGACGGCCAGCGCCTGCTGGAGATCCCGGTCGAGGTCGACGACGACGGTTACTACCGGCTCACCATCAACGTCACCAACTTCCACAAGCGCAAGGCGGTGCCGAACGGATCGTGGCGCGTCGTGCCGACCTACGGCGGAGTGGCCGTGGGTGCCGGCGCCGCCTTCCCGCTCAGCCGGGTCGGTGAGCTCGAGCCGGCCTCCCGCACCTACCTGTACAACCAGAACCGTTCGGCATACGTCGTCAACTTCGACGTCACCGAGGACGACATCCGCCCCGAATTCGTCGTGCGCACCTACGCGCTGGGCCGCGGCACGGGGAAGAAGACCCGCAACCCGCTGCGCAAGCTGAAGAGCAGGGTCACCAGCCACGACACCCGCGTCAAGCTCGCCAATCAGGTGTATGCCGTCGCCCGTCGGGTGAAGCCGCCGAACGGCAAGCGGATCCTGTTCGCCTCCGAGGCGCGCGATGCACTCGGCGGCAACCTGCTGCAGGTGCGCGATCGGATGGTGCAGCGCGGGCTGGACCAGGACTACGAGTTCCGCTACTCCTTCCGCACCCCGAAGACGTCCAACAAGCTCAACACGGTGCGCACCATCTGGCTGATCGCCACGTCGGACTACATCCTGATCGACGACTACTTCAGCATGCTGCTCAGCCTCAAGCTGGATCCCAAGGCGGTCCTGGTCCAGTTGTGGCACGCGGGCAGCGGGTTCAAGTCCATCGGTTTCAGCCGGTTCGGGCGGTACGGTTCGCCGAAGTTGACCAACTCCCACCGCAGCTACACCTACGCGATCTGCGGTTCGACCCACCTGACGGGCGTGTATGCCGAGGCTTTCGGCATCGAGGAGAAGTCGGTCATCCCGACGGGTCTTCCGCGTATCGACGTGTTCCTCGACCCGGAACGGATCGCGCGGGTGAGGCAGGAGTTCGCCGCCCGCTATCCGCAGTTCGCCGGGAAAAGGGTCATCCTGTTCGCGCCGACCTTCCGCGGCCGTGGCATCAAGGACGGGTACTACGACTACGACCGGCTCGACCTCGCCGCCATCCACGCCGCGATGGGTGAGGACTCGGTCTTCCTGTTCCGGATGCACCACTTCATCCACGAGAAGCCGCCGATCCCGGCGGAGTTCGCCGATCGCATCTTCGACGTCGGGGACTACCCGGACACGAACGACCTGCTGCACAGTGTCGATGTCCTCATCACCGACTACTCCTCGGTCATCTACGAATACTCCCTGCTCGACCGGCCGATGGTCTTCTTCGCCTACGACCAGGAGATCTACTCGGCGACGCGCGGCTTCCACCGTGACTACTCGTTGACCGCACCCGGCAAGATCGTCGCGGACTCCGAGGGATTGGTCCGGGCACTGACCGAGAACGACTTCGACACGTGGAAGATCGCCGGTTTCCGGAAGGAGAACTTCGACCACGTCGACACCCACTCCTCCGACCGGGTCATCGACTGGCTGATCCTGGGTGAGCCACCGACCCGGCAACCGGAGAGCGCCGCGGATCTGCGGTTCGGTGTCGACGGCTCACCCACCGAGGCAACGACCGAAACCGTCACCGAGAGGGTCCCATGAACGACGCTGCCCCGAACCGCCCCGCCAACGTCGCGGTGATCTTCGCCGGAGGCGTGGGTTCCCGCATGGGGAAGGCCGCCGTCCCCAAGCAATTCTTGGAGATCCACGGCAAGCCGATCATCGTGCACACCCTCGAGCACTTCCAGAACCACCCGGACATCGACGCCATCGCCATTGCGATCCTGCCGGCGATGCGCCCACAACTGGAGCGCTTGGTGCGGTGGTACGACCTGACCAAGGTGCGCTGGGTCGTCGACGGTGGCGCCACCGGGCAGGAGTCGCGGCACAACGCGCTGAAGGCGGTTGCCGACACCTTCGGCGGCGACACGATCGTGTTGCTCCACGACGGAGTCCGGCCGCTCATCGACGAGAGCTTGATCACCCGCAACATCGAGGCAGCGCGCGAGCACGGATCGGCGGCGACGTGCACGAAGTTCAACGAGACGATCGCGTCGTCGCCGTCGGAGGTCATCGAGAAGATCATTCCGCGCGACACCATCTACTCGGCGCAGGCGCCGCAGACCTTCCGCCTGGACGAGGTGCTCGGAGCCTACGACCGTGCGGTCAGCGAGGGTGAGCACGACTCGATCGACTCGGTGTCGCTGATGTTCCGTTACGGCCACGAGGTGCACCGCGTCGAGGGCCCACGGTCCAACATCAAGATCACGACCGCGGAGGACTTCTACATCTGCCGAACGTTCTTCGAGCTCATCGAGAACCGGCAGGTCACCGGGATATGAGCGACGTCGCACGCCCGCAGCAGGGCGCGGGCAGCATCGTCGACGGGGACGTCGCTCGCATCCTGCACAGCGACCTGCCCTGGGGCGACCTGGCCGGCCAACGGATCCTGGTCACCGGCGCCCGCGGCATGCTGGGGTCCTACGTCTGGCGCACGCTGCTCGGCCTCAACGATCGATCCGATGCAGGGATCGAGGTGGTCGCGCTGGTGCGCGACGTCGCCCAGGCTGCACCCACCTTCGGTGGCGCTGCCGACCGTGCAGACCTGACGCTGGTGGCCGCCGACGTGTCGGACCTGGACCCCGGAGCGATCGACGGCAGGTTCGATGCCGTCGTCCACGGTGCCAGCCCGGCGCGGCCCGCACTGCACGCGAGCAACCCGATCGGCACGCTCCGGGCCAACCTCAACGGCACCGAGAACATGCTCCAATTCGCGGTCGACCGTGGCGCGTCGACGTTCCTCACCATGTCGTCGGCGGAGGTGTACGGCGCCCAGCCGGCCGGTCGCACGCTGATCGCCGAGGACGACTTCGGCGGCTTCGACATCCTCAACCCGCGTGCCTGCTACTCCGAGGGAAAGCGGGCCGCGGAGACGCTGTGTGCCTGCTACCACGCACAGCACGGCCTCGGTGTGCGGATCTGTCGTTTCGGTCACATCTACGGTCCCGGTATGGCGCTGGACGACGGTCGGGTGCAGGCCGATTTCGCCGCGGCGGCGGTCGCCGGCCGCAACATCGTGCTCAACAGCGCCGGCGCGGCGGTGCGCACGTACACCTATGTCTCGGACGCAATCGCGGGCCTGTTCACGACGTGGTTGCGAGGCGGCGAGCATCTGGCCTACAACGTCGCCGACCGGGCCGGGCTGATCTCCATCCGGCAGTTGGCCGAGCTGTTCGCCCAGTCACGGCCGGGCGTGCCGATGGAACTGGAGTTCACTCACCCGGACGACTCGCGCGCCTATCAGCCGTCGCCCGGCCAGGGGCTGGACAGCAGCCGCCTCGCCGCGCTCGGATGGCGGGCCGAGGTGTCGCCGGCCGAGGGCGTGGCGCGCATGGTGGCCCACCACCTGGAGTGATCAGTCGCCAGCGCCCGCAGGGGTCAGCGCCGTCCGCAGCTTGGAGGCGATCGAGACCTGGGGGACGCCGAGTCCGGTCAGGTGCGCGGTGACGGCGTCCAGGAAGTCCAGGCTGCCGTCGCCGGTCAGTTCCACCTCGAACTCGTGCCAGCGCTGGTCGAGTCGCGGATCGAGCAGGTTGTGCGTCGCCACCCGGTCGTCGCACAGGCTGGCCACCGCCCCGTCCGGTCCGTCGAGCCGACGCTCCACCCGGGTGGTGCGTACGCGGCAGATCGGCCGCAGCGGCGCGTCGCCGGTCCACTGGGCGACCTGCTGGACGAACTCGCCCGGCGGGCCCTCCTCCGCGGCACCCAGCGGCAGTGCGTGCTCGATGCGGCCCTCGCCGTCCCCGGGCACCTTCAGGTGCCAGCCGTCGTCCGATCCGCCGGTGCGTCGGCGCAGGGTGACACCCGCGGTGACCAGCCGCAGGTCCTCGGTGTCGTAGTAGAGCGCGTCCAGGGCGAACCGCTGGGCCTGGGCAGCGGTGACCACGCCGGGCCAGTCCACCGGGTCGGGCACCTCGTCGTCGGGCCCGAGCGCGAACTTCCGCTCGATCTCCTCGTGCTGCTCGGCCGCCGTCATACCGATCGTCCTCCTCGTTCGCGTGGGTGCGCCGCTCCCGGCACGTCGTGCGCCATACCCGCTCCCCACGAGCCTGTCACCGCCGCGTCGGAGTCGTTGCCGGACCCCCGCGTTTGCGCGTTGTACTGGTCAGTAGCACAATGAAGTTACCGACGAGTAGGGTCTATCTGGAGGAACCGTGTCGCACTACAAGAGCAATGTCCGGGACTTGGAGTTCAACCTCTTCGAGGTGCTCGGCCGTGGCGAGGTCCTCGGCTCCGGGCCGTATGACGAGGTGGACGCCGACACCGCGAGCGAGATGCTCAAGGAGCTGGCCCGCCTCGCCGAGAACGAGCTCGCCGAGAGCCTGCTCGACTCCGACCGCAATCCCCCGGTCTACGACCCGCAGACCAAGACCGCGACTTTGCCGGAGAGCTTCAAGAAGTCCTACCAGGCCTACCTCGACTCCGGCTTCCAGGCCGTCGACCTACCCAAGGAGTTCGACGGCACCGTCGTGCCGCCATCGCTGAAGTGGGCGATGAACGAGCTGATCCTCGGCGCCAACCCGGCGATCGGCATGTATGCCGCGACCTTCGCCTTCAGCAAACTGCTGCACATCCTGGGCAACGACGACCAGAAGAAGCTCGCCCGGTGGATGGCGCAGGGTTCCTGGGGCGGCACCATGGTGCTGACCGAACCGGACGCGGGCTCGGACGTCGGCGCCGGCCGCACCAAGGCCGTGCAGCAGCCCGACGGCACCTGGCACCTCACCGGGGTGAAGCGCTTCATCACCTCCGCCGAGCAGGACATGACCGACAACATCGTGCACTTCGTGCTCGCCCGCCCCGAGGGCGCCGGCGCGGGCACCAAGGGCCTGTCGCTGTTCATCGTGCCGAAGTACCACGTCGACCTCGAGACCGGTGAGCTCGGCGACCGCAACGGTGTCTACGTCACCAATGTCGAGCACAAGATGGGACTGAAGGTTTCGACCACCTGCGAGCTGACCTTCGGCGACGGCGAGCCGGCCGTGGGGACGCTGCTCGGTGACGTGCACGACGGCATCGCGCAGATGTTCCGGGTCATCGAGCACGCGCGCATGCTGGTCGGCACCAAGGCCATCGCGACGCTCTCGACCGGCTATCTCAACGCCCTCGACTACGCCAAGCAGCGCGTGCAGGGCGCCGACATGACGACGCCGGCCAAGGATGCGCCGCGCGTCACGATCACCCACCACCCGGACGTGCGTCGCAGCCTGATGTTGCAGAAGGCGTATGCCGAGGGCCTGCGCTCGCTGGTGCTCTACACCGCCACCCAGCAGGACATCGTCGACCAGGAGTTCCTGCGCACCGGTTCCGAGCAGCCCGAGCCGGGTTCGGCCGCGGAGATGGCCGGCAAGCTCAACGACCTGCTGCTGCCGATCGTCAAGGGCGTCGGCTCCGAGCGCGCCTGGGTGCTGCTGGGCACCGAGTCCCTGCAGACCTTCGGCGGCTCCGGCTTCCTGCAGGACTATCCGGTCGAGCAGTACGTCCGGGACGCGAAGATCGACACCCTCTACGAGGGCACGACCGCGATCCAGGGACAGGACTTCTTCTTCCGCAAGATCGTCAAGGACCAGTTCGCGTCGCTGATGCACCTGGCCGGTCAGATCACCGAGACCGTCAAGGGCGGTGACGGTCACGACGGACTGCAGACCGAGCGCGAACTGCTCGGCACCGCACTGGCCGACGTGCAGGGCATCGCCGAATGGCTCGCGACCACCGCGATGTCGGCGCTCGAGGAGGGCAAGGCGAAGGAGATCTACAAGGTCGGTCTCAACACCTCGCGCTTCCTGCTCGCCGCCGGCGACCTGGTCATCGGCTGGCTGCTGCTGCGCGGCGCCGAGGTGGCGCAGGCACGCCTGGACGCCGGCGACGCCGGCTCCGACGAGGCGTTCTACCGGGGCAAAGTCGCGGCGGCGAAGTTCTACGCCGCCACCGTGCTGCCGAAGATCACCGCCGAGCGCGCCATCGCCGAGGCCACCGGCCTGGACCTGATGGAGCTGCCCGAAGAGTCCTTCTGACACCGCTCCCCCCTTTCGCCGAGAGGACACCAACGGCACTGAGGGGACACGAAATCCGGGCCACCTGGCCCGGATTTTCGTGTCCCCTCAGTATGTTTCGTGTCCTCTCGGCGTTCAGGCGGTGGCGAGAACGACGAGGCGACGGAGAGCGAACTCGTAGCCGTCGGCGCCGCAGCCGACGATCACACCGGAGGCGAGGTCGGATAGGTAGGAGCGGTGCCGGAAGTCCTCCCGGGCGAAGACGTTGGAGACGTGCACCTCCACGAACGGCACCTGGACCGCTGCGAGCGCGTCCCGGATCGCGATCGAGGTGTGCGTGTAGGCGCCGGCATTGAGCACGATGCCGGAGTCCGCCCGGCGTCGCTGGATCTCGTCCACCAGGGCGCCCTCGTGGTTGCTCTGGAAGAACTCGACCGCGACGTCGAGCTCAGCCGCCACCGTCTCGCACCGCTGCTGTATGTCGGAGAGGCGTTCTGCGCCATACAGATCGGGCTCTCGGGTGCCGAGCAGATTGAGGTTGGGACCGTTGAGCACAGCGAACGTCGGGCGCGTCATGTGCTCAAGTATGACGGCTCAGCGGGCGCCGGAGCCCGCTGCCGGGCCCTCATCGCGGACGTCGTGCACCGCCGACACCGCTTCCCGCAGCCGGCCGATCCACTCGTTCTCGTGCTGACCGACCAGTCGCACGCACCAGGCGAGCGCTTCCGAGCGGGACCGGGCGACCCCGGCGTCGACGAGGGTGTCCAGCACCCGACGCTCCGGCTGCCGCAGCCGGGTCATCACCGGCACCGACAGGTTGGTGAAGAGCTGCCGCGTCTCACCACACACCGCGCCCCAGGCGACCTTCGCGCCGAAGCGACGCTCCGCCTCGTCGGCGATGCGCATGCGCTTGCCACGGGTGTCCTCACGCCAGCGCTTGATCCGGCCGCTCTCCGCGGCACGGGCACCGTCGCCGTCGACCTCCGGTGCCGGCAACCTTCCGACGACCACGATCTCGTCGCGATCGACCGTGACCTCCGGTGCACCGTCGAACCACTCATCGGGTAGGCGACCGGCGAACCATCCGGCAATCGTGTCCATAGCTCAATTACACGATTACATGATTACAGAGTCAAGAGTGCTCGGCCCGCAGACCGAGGATCAGCTCACTCTCCGCGCCGTCCACCAGCCGGATCGGGATGCCCCAATCCTGTTGGTACACGTGGCAAGCAGCGTGTTCGGGCAGCTCGCCGGTGACCGGGTCGCCGTCGCAGGCGGCGGCGCGGACCGAGATGTGCAGCACGCCCTCGGTCGCATCCTGCGCGAAGGCGAGTGTTCGCGTCAGGCCCTGCGCCGCACCGGCGCCGGCTCGCAACAGTCCCTCGGGGCTGGCCGAGACGGTGAGTTGCGTCGGGTCGCCATACCGCTTGTCCAGCTTCTGACCGGTCGGCGGCACGAAGTCCACCGTGAGCTGCAGGTCACCCGGTGCGACCTCGGTGACCGGCCGCTGCGTCCGTAGCGCGGCACCCGAGACCCGAGCCGCCGCAGCGGGTATGGCGACCCGGGTGATCCGGTGCGCGGTGGACTCCACGACCAGCAGTCGCGTGCCGTCGGCGTCGGTCTCGACGAGCACATCGCTGGGTTCGCCGAGGCCGGTGGCGAGCGTCGAGACCTCGTGCGCGTGCGGGTCGAACCGACGGATCGCCCCGTTGTAGGTGTCGGCGATCGCGACACTGCCGTCCGGCAGTTCGGTCACCCCGAGGGGGTGCTGCAGCAGCGCTTCCGCGGCCGGTCCATCGACGTGCCCGAAGTCGAAGAGGCCCTTGCCGATCTCCGAATCGAGACGGAAACCGCTGTCGGTCAGGGAGATCGAGCGCAGCGCCGAGGTTTCGGAGTCGGCGATCCAGACCTTGCTGCCGTCCGCCGCCGTCGCCAAGCCGGACGGTTGCGCCAGCCAGGCGTCGTACGCGTCACCATCGCGCAGCCCCTCCTGGCTGGTGCCCGCGAGGACCGCGACCGAGTTGTCGTTCGGGTCCTCGGCGAGATGCAGGGCCCACAGCTGATGCGTGCCGGCCATCGCGATCACGGCGCGGTCGATCCACCAGGCGAGGTCCCACGGAGTCGACAACGGCTGCCGCAACGCCGCACCACCGCCGGAGCGTTCGCGCAGCTGCTCCCCCGTGCCTGCCTGGACACGGATCTGACCGTCCGACAAGCGAATCGAGAAAATCTGATGCCGAACGGTGTCGGCGACGAGCACGTCATATCCAACGCGTTGCGCCACGTCGGACGGGAGCACCAGGACGCCGTGGGGCGAGTCGAAGATGCCGCCGCCATAGCGCGCCCGCTCGGTCTCCAGGTCGTCCTCGAGGTGCACGACCTGGTGGTGTGCGGTGTCGGACACCAAGTAGCTCCCGTCCCCCACTGCGGCGAGCTTCCCCGGGAACCGCAGTGCGGTGGCAGGGGGCTCCGGTGGCACGTAGGGTCCGTCGCCGGTGCGCAACGTCCCCTTGGCGCGATGCTCCTCCAGCAGTTCGCGCACGAGCACCGTCAGCCCGTGCGCGTGACCTTCGCCGGAGAACTGGCCGACGACGTAGCCCTCCGGGTCGATGACGACGAGCGTCGGCCAGGCCCGGGCCGTGTAGGCGCCCCACGTGGTCAGTGCCGGATCGTCGAGCACCGGGTGGTGCACGGCGTAACGCTCCACCGCCTGCTCCAGCGCGACCGGGTCCGCCTCGTGCTCGAACTTGGGCGAATGCACGCCGATCAGGACCAGTTGGTCGGCGAATTCGGCTTCCAGCGGGCGCAATTCGTCCAGGACATGCAGGCAGTTGACACAGCAGAAGGTCCAGAAGTCCAGGACCACGACCTTGCCGCGAAGATCGGCCAGGCGCACCTGGTCGCCCCCGGTGTTGAGCCAGCCCCGGCCGGTGAGTTCCGGGGCACGCACGCGCAGATTCGTCATACATCCATCGTCGCGCGGCGGCCGTGCGCCACGGTGGTCGGGCTACCGGTAACCGGTCGGCGCACCGGCCTTCAGCTGACCCCCCTGCATGACGCCCGGTCGCCGCTGCCGCGTTCCGGGCCTCGGAACGCGTCATTCGCCGTCCTGTCCGGCCCCTACCATCGTCGGTATGACGCGGTACCTGTCCTTCGTCGCACTCGCGATGGTGCTGGCGATCGCGCCCGGCCCCGACTCGCTGCTCACCCTGCGCAGCACGCTGCTGGGCGGTCGGCGACGGGGTGCGTGGACGGTGGTCGGGATCCTGATCGCCAATGTCGTCCAGGGGGTGCTCGCCGCGTCCGGGCTCGGCGCACTCCTGGTGCATGCCGAGACGGTGTTCCGGGTCATCAAGTGGGCCGGCGCGGCATACCTGGCCTATCTCGGCTTCCTGGCGATCCGTGCCGCGTGGCGGATGCGCAGCGCGGACGGGCTCGCCGAAGGCGCCGTGCCCCTGCGCCGTTCCCCGTGGACGGCCACCCGACAGGGATTCCTGTGCAACATCACCAACCCCAAGGTGCTGGCGTTCAACATCGCGGTGCTGCCGCAGTTCGTCGGCGAACACGCCAACGTGGCAACGCTGTTGACCTATGCCATGACGCTGTCGGCGGTGGGTTCCGTCGTGCTGGTCGCGCTGGTCGCCGTCGCGGGCATCGCGACACGGGTACTGCAGCGGCTCACCGTCCGCCGCAGCATCGAGGGCGCCACCGGTGTGGTGATGCTGGGCTTCGCCGGGGCGTTGGTCGCCGAGAGCTGAGTCGGCCTCGGCGCACGTGGTCTCGATACACGGCCTCGTTCCTGGGCCGCCCTCGACCGGCGTGCGGTCACAGGCGCCGGTCGCGCAGCACTGGGAACGCGTCCCGGAACTCAGCCACGGACGCCGGATCGACATCGACGCGCAGGACCTCTTCGTCGCTGCCGGCCTCGGCGAGCACCTCACCGGTCGCCGCGACCACGGCGCTGTGCCCACCCATCGGCGTGCCCGCATGCGTGCCCGCGGTGTTGCAGCCGACCACCAGGCACTGGTCCTCGACGGCGCGCGCCCGCAACAGCAGCCGCCAGGCGTCGACCCGGGCCTGCGGCCACGCAGCCGGTATGACGAAAGCGGTCGCTCCGCGATCCACTTGCTCCCGGTAGAGCTCGGGAAAGCGCAGGTCGTAGCAGGTCGACAAGCCCATGCGCACGCCCGCGGCATCGGCGACGACGACCTCGTCACCGGCCTCCATCAGCTTCGGCTCTCCCCCGGCGAAACCGAACCGGTGGATCTTGCGGTAGGTCGCCGCGAGGGATCCGTCCGGTCCCAGCAGCACCGAGGTGTTCCACAACGACTTGCCCTCCGGGCCGGTCTCGCCGGACGCCGGGTGCTCGGCGATCGACCCGCCGTGCAGCCACAGTCCCGCGTCCCGCGCCGCCGCCGCGAGCGCGGCCACCACCGGTCCGCGGACGTCCTGCGAGCGGTCCGGCCAGTCCCGGTAGGAGAATCCACCGGCCGACCACAGCTCCGGCAGCACCACCAGGTCCGCACCCGCCTCGGCCCGCACCATCCCGGCCACCCGGTCGGTGCGGTCGGCGAGCGACTCCTCGTCGTCATACGCGAGCTGGATGGCGGTGATCCGCATGATCCTCAGTCCTTCTGGTGCGCCGAACCCGCGCGGGCCCGCGCGGCGAGGTAGTCGTTGTAGGCGTTGAGCTCCGCGTCCCCGTCACGCTCGGCCTGCCGCTCGGCGCGCTGCCCGGCGGCACGGTCGGTGCGGTACCACTCCATCGCGATCAGCATCGCGAGCATCAACGTCGGGAACTCGCCGGCACCCCACGCGACGGTGCCGGCACGCTGCTGGTCGACGAGCGGGTCCGGCACCCACGACAGGTCGAGCACCGTGAAGAGATCAGGTGCCAGCAGCGTGGTGCCGGTCATCATCGCGACCCCGAAGAAGGCGTGGAACGCGATGGCCACCAACAGGATCAGCATCCGGATCGGCGGCGCCCAGCGCTTGGGTCCCGGGTCGATGCCGACCAGCGCATACGCGTAGATATAGCCGGTGATCATGAAGTGCGCCACCATCAGCACGTGCCCGGTGTGGGTGGTCAGCGACAGGTAGAACCACGGCGAGTAGTAGAAGACGATCAAGGTGCCGAAGGACAGCACGGCCGCGATGATCGGGTTGGCGAAGAACGCGAACACCCGCGAGTGCACGACCGCCAGGAGCAGCTCGCGCGGCCCGAGGGTGCCGTCCTGCCGCTTGGGCAGGGCGCGCATCGCCAGGGTGACGATGCCGCCGCGCACCAGGCAGATCGGCACGAACATCGACACACCCATGTGCATCAGCATGTGCATCGAGAACTGCACGTGCCCGTAGATCGCCGGCGCCGCGTCGGTGAAGTAGACGAAGGACGCCCAGCCGCAGACCCACCAGATCGTCCGGGCGATCGGCCACTTGTCGCCGCGACGATGCAGGCGCCATACCCAGTGCAGATAGACACCGAGCGCGATGACCGCGACGGCGGTGAACAACCACTCGACCCGCCAGGCGGTGAACCAGCTGCTGGTCTCCAGCGGCGCGGGTGTCGGGTAATCGGTGAGTGAGAACGCCCGGTCGGTGGTGTTGAGCGGCGACTCGCCGGAGATCGGCGGCTCCGAGCGCGACAGGGCTGCGCCCAGCCCGATCGCCACGCCCATCACCAGCACCTCGATGCCGGCCAGCCGGGCGAACGCGGCGCGGCCGGGCCGCGAGGACCGGTCCGCGCGCAACCGGGCGATCACCTTCTGCCGCTGGAACCAGCCGAGCACGCCGAGCGCGACCAGCGCGGCGATCTTGGCGAGCACGACGACGCCGTACTTCGAGTCCAGGCCGCTGAAGCCGCCGATGCGGATCCAGGCGTTCAGCGCCCCGGACAGCCCGACCATGGCGATGCACCAGGTGGCGACGGTCGAGAAGCGCTCCACCACGTCGGGTGCCCCTTTGCCGAGGCGCGACCACATCAGCAGCACGGCGAGCAGGCCACCGACCCAGACGGCGACACCGAGCAGGTGGAACACCAGCGAGTTGACCGCCGCGTCGTGGTCCAGGCTGCCGGCGGCGTGACCGACCAGCGCCAACGGCCAGAGCGCGGCCACCGCGACGAAGAAGAGGAACGCCTGCACGCCCCGGCTCGCCCCGACGAAGCAGACGACCGCGACGCAGAGACCGACCAGTGTGGTGATCGCCGGCGCCCGCAGCAGCTCCAGGTCCCAGGTGGACTGCCAGGCGTTGGACCAGAACCCGCTGGACCCGACATGTGTGCCGGACACGTCCGCGTAGTTGAAGACCCCGCTGACCGCGCCGCACACCGCCCAGGCCAGCGCCGACCAGGCGGCATACCGGCCGACCCGGATCCGGCGGGCGGTGTGGGCTCCCTCGGGCATCAGCATGCCGCCGAGCAGGAGCAGTCCGATCGTCAACGCGATCGCCAGCTGGAATGCCGTGGTGGTCAGTGGCAGCCCCCAGCGGACCAGTGCGCCGGGATCGAGCAGCTCGAGCTTCGCGGCCGCGCCGGTGAAGCGCAGAGCCGCCGCGCAGGCCAGGAGGCCGGCCAGCACGGCGCCGGCGAGAGCTCCGGCGTGCGAAACCGGTCGGGTGCTGGGCTGACGTGTCACGCACAGCAGCCTAGATCGACACCTTGTGGGTCGTACTCTCAGTCGACGCGGGTCCAGCCATTACCGTGGGGGTATGCCGACACGACCGCTCCCGCCCGAAGGTCTCGACGAGATGGTCACCGCGTATGCCGAGACGACGCAAGCGGTCCTCGACCTCGGAATGACCTGTCGGCCGGATGATTTCGACCTGCCGACGCAGTGCCCGGGGTGGACCGTCAAGGACCACATCTCGCACGTCGTGGGCGTGGAGACCGCCCTCCTCACCGGCGAACTGCCCGATGTCGAGGTGCCCGACCATCCGTGGATCCGGCACGACTTCGGCCGGTTCATGGAGCAGTCCGTCGAGGAGCGACGGTCGCGCAGCGGGCACGAGGTCGTGCAGGAGCTGGCGCACGTGCTGCCACGGCGGCTGCGGGCGCTGCGCGACCCGGAGCTGACGCTGGACTCACCGGTCGTGCCGGTTATCGGCGAGCTGGACACGATCGGCAAGCAGTTGCCGGTCCGCATCATCGACATCTGGTGCCACGAACAGGACCTGCGCGCTGCCCTCGACCGCCCCGGGAACCTCGACTCCACCGCCGCGGCCGCGTTCGTCACGACGGTGCTGGATGCCTTCCCCCGGCGCGCTGCCCGCGCCGGCCTGGAGCCGGGGACCTCGGTGATCATCGAATGCACCGGCCCGGTGCTGGCTCGCGAGGGGGTGCGGATCACTCCCAGCCATGACGGCTCCCTGCGTGGCGAGCCGCTGTTCTCCGGACAGGCGCACGTGGACGAGACGGACGACAGCACCGGTGAGTTGATCATCGTGCCGCCGGGCTCGGTCACCACCATCCGGCTGACCACCGAAGCCCTCACCCGTCGCGGCGCCGGCCGGGTGCCCACCACCGAGTTGCGCTATACGGTCGAAGGCGACGAGGACGTCGCCGCGCGCGTGCTCGACGCGCTCACCGTCACGCCCTGACCCGGGCGGCGGCCCGCACCCGCCGCACCCAACCAGCAACGGTCGCCGCTTCGACACCAGATTTAGGTCGGAACCCGTCAGCAACCGGCAACGGTCGCCGCTTCGCGCCGGATCCAGCCGTCGACTTGATACATCGCCATTCGATGCATATAGTTGTATGCCGCAAGCAAGTACCCCCCTTGTCGTCATACAGGAATCGTCATGCCCGTCGAGCACGCAGTTGCGATGGAGCTGTCGACCGAGCTCATCCAACTGGTCAAGAAGATCGAAGCGGTTCGCCATCACACGCCGCGGGTACACCCCGGGATCGAGCCTTCGTCGTACCCGGTGATCTTCGCGTTGCGCCGCGGCGGCCCCGCCCGCATCTCGGCGCTCGCTGAGACCGTGCACTCCGACGTCTCCACGGTCAGTCGCCAGGTGAGCAACCTGGTCTGCCACGGCCTGGTGGCCAAGGTCTCCGATCCGGACGACGGGCGCGCCCAGCGAGTGGCGCTGACCGACGAGGGTGACGCGCTCGTCCAACGCCTGCAGGACGGCCGTGGCCAGTGGTTCCAGCAGATGCTGGCCGACTGGGACGATGCCAAGGCGCGCGACTTCACCCGTTATCTGCACGAAGTCATCGCGGCGCTCACCGCACAGCTCGACCAGGCTCGCGCACAGGGCGCCGACCTGCCCGAATATCCGCCCACCACCCGAAAGGATCCTTCGTGACCACCTCTACGGCGACTGCTCCGGCGCCCACGGACGGTGAATACACCCATCGGCAGATCCTGACGATCCTCACCGGTCTGCTGCTCGGCATGTTCCTCGCCGCGCTCGACCAGACGATCGTCAGCACCGCGATCCGCACGATCGCCGATGATCTGCACGGGTTGTCGATCCAGGCGTGGGTCACCACGGCATACCTGATCACCTCCACGATCACCACGCCGATCTACGGCAAGCTCGGCGACCTCTACGGCCGCAAGAAGCTGTTCATCTTCGCCATCGGCGTCTTCATCATCGGCTCGGCGATGTGTTCCTTCGCGACCTCGATGTACGAACTCGCGGCGTTCCGAGCCTTCCAGGGCATCGGCGCGGGCGGCCTGATGACGCTGGTGCTGGCGATCATCGGCGACCTGGTGCCGCCGCGGGAACGTGCCAAGTACACCGGCTACTTCATGGCGACCTTCGGCACCTCCTCGGTGCTCGGCCCGGTCGTCGGCGGCTTCCTCGCCGAGACCACCTCGTTCCTGGGCGTGACCGGCTGGCGCTGGGTCTTCCTGGTCAACGTGCCGATCGGCATCGTGGCGTTCTTCGTGGTGTCGGCGACGCTGCACCTGCCGCACGTGCGGCGTGAGGCGCGCATCGACTGGTGGGGTGCCGTGGCGCTGGTCGTGGCGCTGGTGCCGCTGCTGACCGTGGCGGAACAGGGCCGCGACTGGGGCTGGGGCTCGGTCACCTCCGTCATCTGCTACCTGATCGGCATCATCGGCGTGGCCGCCTTCGTGTGGATCGAGCACCGCATGGATGACGACGCCCTGATCCCCCTGCGCATCTTCAAGCTGCGCGCCGCATCGGTCACCATCGGCGCCAGCGTGATCGTCGGCATCGGCATGTTCGGTGGCATCACCGTGCTGCCGCTCTACATGCAGATCGTGCACGGAGCCTCGCCGATGACCTCCGGCCTGATGATGCTGCCCATGGTCGCCGGCCTGATGATCGCCGCCGTCATCTCGGGTCTGATCACGGCCAAGACCGGCAAGATCCGCGGCTTCCCGATCCTCGGCACGCTGCTGGCCACCGCCGGGCTGTTGCTTCTGTGGATCTTCGTCACCGCCGACACCAACCTGGTCTGGGTGATGGTGATGATGTTCATCACCGGCCTCGGCCTCGGCAACTGCATGCAGCCGCTGACGCTCATCGTGCAGAACGCCGTGCCGCCGCGCGAGATCGGCGTGGCCACCTCGGCCGCGACATTCTTCCGGCAGACCGGTGGCACCATCGGCGTCGCGATCTTCCTGTCGATCCTGTTCAGCACGGTCGGCGACAAGATCAAGGACGCGCTCGGCGCGGCGGTCAAGGCCGATCCGTCACTGGCGCAGCCGGCCAACCAGCAATTGCTCGGCAAGGTCGCCGCGCAGGTGCAGGACGACTCCAACATCCTCACCAAGGTGCCGGCCGACATCGCGCATCCGTTCAAGGTCGGGTTCGCCGACTCGATGGACCTGATCTTCCTGTGCGCGGCGGTGCTGATGTTCCTCGGTTTCCTGGTGCTGTTGCTGATGCCGCACGTCGAGCTGCGGGCGCAATCGGCGCAGGCCGCCGCCGCCTCAGAGGCTGCCGGCGCGGCGAGCGCGGCGAGCGCGGCGCGCGAACCCGTCGGCGTGGGCGCGGGTGCCGTGGGTCGTCACGAGGCGCTCGGGTACGAACCGGCCGACGGCGTGGACGAGTCGATGTCGCCGCGGCACAGCGCAGACTGAGTCCGCGGCGCCCGGGAGAAATCCACCGGGATGCATGAAGGAGCGCCCGGCAGCTGCCGGGCGCGCCTTCATGCCTCCCGGGGGAGTTCGCCCGGGCGCCGCGGACTCAGTCTGCGCTGTGCCCCGGCGACCTCGACTCGTCCCAGCCGTCGGCC
>NZ_JBQCGS010000023.1:0-13647 GCF_051955415.1 Flexivirga sp. | reverse complement strand
GGCGCTGCTGGCCGGGCTGCACCAGTCGGCCTGGTCACAAGGCGTGGGCCGGCGGCTGCTCGCCGAGCTGCGCGCACTGGCCAAACGGCGCGACCCCGCCAAGGGTGCGCCAGTCACCACCGACGAGTTCTTCGCCGAGTTCGCGCGGCACTACTCGCATGTGCGCGGCACCATGGCGCTGCTGCACGAGACCTGGTCCGACATCGCGGTGGAGCTGGACTCCGGACAACGACTCGGCGACGAGCAGGAGACGATGGCACGGCTCGCGTCAAGCCTGGCGACGCGCACCGCCCTGGAGATTGCTCAGCTGGTGCACCGTTTCGCCGGCGCGCAGGTCATGCGCCAGGGCGCCATACAGCGGTTCTTCCGCGACAGTCACGCCGGCAACCTGCACCGCGGCGCCTCGACCGTGGTGACGACGCAGTGCGGCCGCATGCTCACCGAGACACTCCCCCCGGGGACGCACTGGGGCTTCTTCGACCTCGCGCAACCTGAGCAGGCCGTCCCGCTGGGTTGAGGTGTCGTCCTGGCGCTACCACGAAAACCATTGCTGGGCAACGTTTTCCGCAAAACCGAACCGCCGTCCGGATGCACCCAGGCATCCGGTCACCCATCGAAACAGGAGAAGTTCATGTGCACTCTCTGTGGTCCCGAAGAGACCGCCGATCACAGCCGGGGCGCCGGCATCGGCCGCCGCTCGATGCTGGCCGGCGCCGCGGCGACGCCGGCGCTGATGACGCTCGGGGCGGCGAGCGCCTCGGCGAAACCGCGCAAGGAGCCGGCGCACCTGGAGCTGGTCCTGCTCGGCACCAAGGCCGGCCCGCCGATCGACCCGTTGCGCACGGGCATCGCCTCCGCACTCGTGGTTGACGGAGCGACCTACGTGATCGACTGCGGACGCTCGGCGGCCACGCAGTACCTCCGCGCCGGGCTGACCTTCAAGTCGCTCAAGGGCATCTTCGTGACGCACCTGCACGCGGACCACGTCGCCGACTACTACAACTTCTTCCTGCTCGCCGGCAGCGTCCCCAACCAGGAGGGCGACAGCCTGCCCGGGCCCGTGCCGGTCTACGGGCCCGGTCCGGCAGGCGGCCTGCCGCCCACCTTCGGCGGCGGCACCTCCCCGACGATCAACCCCGCGGCACCGACCCCCGGCATCGCGCAGCTGACCGACGACTGCCATGACGCCTACGCCTACAGCACCAACGTCTTCCTGCGCGACATGGGCATCCGGGACATCCGCACCCTGGCCGACGTCCACGAGATCGCCGTCCCCGCCAGCGTCGGCGCGACGTTCCAGCACACCGCACCGCCCATGCCGCCGTTCGTGGTGATGCAGGACGAGAACGTCCGGGTGAGCGCCATCCTGGTGCCGCACGGCCCGGTCTTCCCGGCCTTCGCCTTCCGCTTCGACACCAAGTACGGATCGGTCACCTTCTCCGGTGACACCACCTACACGCCGAACATCCCGCGGCTTGCACACGGCACCGACGTCCTGGTGCATGAGGCGATCAACGTACGCGGCTGGAGCAACGGCACCCCGGTGTTCGTGGACCATCTGCTCCAGTCGCACGTGGAGGTGCAGGAGGTCGGGCCGATCGCGCAGGCCAGCCGCGCCAAGCACCTGGTGCTCAGCCACATCTCCGACCTGCGGGGAAACCCGCTGCCTGCCGCGCAATGGCGCAAGTGGGCGCGTGCCGGCTACGACGGCCCGGTGACGATCGGCGAGGACCTGCAGCGCATCCGGATCGTCTGACCGATGCGGCCGGCTCGTGGCGCATGCGGCGATTTCCATTGCCTGATCTTTGATCAAATGTCATACTTGGCACGTCTTCGCGAGCCGCTTGCTTTCCCTCCCTCCTGAGTTCCTCTCCGGCATTCCCTCCCGTACGACGCCCCGGCCGCGGGCCGATCGCTTCGTCAGCGCTCCCAGAAATGACAGGTGTTTGCTATGTCTCTGCGTCAGTTCGCCGTTGCCTCGACCGCGGTCCTCGCACTCGGCTTGTCCGTCTCCGGGTGCCAGAAGGCGTCCGATGCGTCCGGCGGCAGCTCCGGCTCCTCGGACGCCAAGACGCCGTGGACCATCGGGGTGGTCATGGCCAAGTCGGGATTCCTCGGCCCGGTCGACACGCCCGCGAGCAACGCGCTGCGGCTGCAAGCGGCGGAGATGAACAATTCGGGCGGTATCGACGGCCACCCGGTCGAGCTGAAGTTCTTCGACACCCAGAGCCAGCTGGCGAAGTATGCGCCCGGTGCGCAGCAGATGCTCGCCGCAGGCGTGAAGGCGCTCGTCGTCAGCTGCGACTACGACACGGCCTCACCTGCCGCGCAGGCGGCCCAGGCGAAGAACGTCGTGGTCATCGCCCCGTGCGTCGGCGACCCGATCTTCGGACCCCAGGGCGGCTTGAAGATCGGCTTCTCGATGGGCGACGGCACCCCGGGTGAGGCGTCCATCATGGCGGAGTTCGCCAACAGCAAGGGCTGGAAGAACGCCGTCCTGCTGAAGGACACCACGCTGAAATACACCCAGAACCAGTGCGACATCGTCGCCAAGCGGCTGGGGCAGCTCGGTGACAAGGTCATCGCGTCGTACAACTACAAGCAGGGTGACGACGTCACCGAGACGGTGTCGAAGATCCGCGCCGGCAAGAAGCCGGACGTCGTCTTCAACTGCGGCTACAGCCCCGGTGGCGCCACGGTTGCCAAGGAGCTGCGCGACGGCGGTGTCCCGGCGCCGATCATCTCCGGCTTCGGCATGGACGGGGACTTCTGGACCTCCGGTGTGCCCGGGCTGAAGGACTACTACGTCGTCACCTACGTGTCGAAGAACGGCGACGACCCGGATCCGGCCGTCAACAAGTTCGCCGCGGCATACAAGACCAAGTTCGGTGCGGCGCCGAGCGTCGGCTCGTTCGTCACCGGCGCGGCGACGCTGCAGTCGCTCAAGGTCGCGTATGGCGACGCCAAGACGTGGGACGGCAAGAAGATCACCGCCGCGATGGAGGCGTTCAAGGATGTGCCGACGCTGGCAGGTCCGACGTCGTTCTCGCCGGCGCTGCACATCAACGTCAAGCGGCCGATGAGTGTGCTGGAAGTCGTCGACGGCAAACTCAAGTTCGTGGAGCGGCGCACGCCGCAGCAGGTGGTCGACGCACCGTGATGGCCGAGGAGGCCGCCCGGGTGACCGCCGAGGTGTCCGGGGCGCGGTCCGACGGATCGGGTCTGCAGGTGCGCGATGTCTGTCGCGCGTTCCGCAGTGTGCATGCCCTCTCCGGTGTCGATCTGAGCCTGCGCCGCGGTGAGATCGTCGGGCTGATCGGGCCGAACGGTGCCGGCAAGTCGACGCTGGTCAACATCATCAGCGGCTATGACCGGCCGGACAGCGGAGTCGTCACCGTCGACGGCGTCACCGTCAACCGCCACCGCGCCCGCGACCGGTGCCGCAGCGGTGTTGCCCGCACCTTCCAGCAAGGGCACCTGTTCGGCGGGCTGACCGTGCGCGAGAACGTCGAGGTCGCCGCGCTCGCCACCGGGGTGTCGCGCCGTGAGGCACCGGCAATCGCCACCGAGATGCTCACTCGAGTGGGCGCCGGCGAGTGGGCCGAATGCCAGGCGCACTCCCTGCCGCACGGTGTCGAACGCCGGGTCGGAGTGGCTCGTGCCCTGGCGAGCCGGCCGGCATACCTGCTGCTGGACGAACCGGCTGCCGGGCTCAACGAGGGCGAGATCGCCTCGTTCGGCGACGCCATCCGGCAGATCGCCGCGCAGGGCACCGGGGTGCTGCTGATCGACCACAACATCCGGCTCATCCTCGGGATCTGCCACCGCATCAAGGTGGTGGTCGGCGGCCGCAACTTTCTGGAGGGCACGCCCGAGGAGGTGCGCAACGACGCCTCGCTCGCCGAGGCGTACCTCGGCAGGAGCGGACGGCAGGATGCGGCCCGCACGGCCGACGGAGGCACGGAGGAACCCGATGCATGAGGCACTGCTCGAGGTCGAGGGCCTCCATGTCCGCTACCGCGGCGTGCCGGCGGTCCGCGGCGTCAGCCTGCGGCTCGGCCGCGGCGAGACCGTCGGCCTGATCGGACCCAATGGCGCCGGGAAGTCCTCCACCCTGCTGGCCCTGATGGGCGCGGTTCGGGCCAGTGGTGCGGTCCGGCTGCACGGCGAGGACGTGCTGGGCTGGGCGCCCGAACAGATCGTCCGACGCGGCCTGGCGCTGGTGCCCGAGGGCCGGCACATCTTCGGCGACCTGTCCGTGGACGACAACCTCCGGCTCGGCCTGGTCGGCCGGCGCGACCGCAGCGGCAGCGCCGAAGCGGTGTCCCGGGTGCGAGAGCTGTTCCCGGTCCTGGCGGAGTTCCGGGACCGGCAGGCCGGCCTGCTGTCCGGTGGGCAGCAGCAACAGCTGGCGATCGCCCGGGCTCTGCTGGCCGAACCCGATGTGCTGATGCTCGACGAGCCGTCACTCGGCCTGTCGCCCACTGCGGTTGACACCGTCTTCGACGCGCTCGCCGCGGTCCGCGAGAGCGGTGTCGGTGTGCTGGTCGTGGAGCAGCGCGCGGAGTTCACCGTCGCGTTCTGCGACCGGACGCATGTGTTGCACGAGGGCGAGCTGACCCTGCAGCTGTCGCCCGCCGACGCGGACGACGACTCTCTTCTCACAAAGGCGTACTTCGGATGAGCAACGTCGTCCAGAACCTCCTCGATGCGATCTCCAGCGGCGCGCTCTATGCGCTGGCGGCGCTCGGTCTCGGCCTCGTCTTCGGGATGATGCGCTTGGCGAACTTCGCTCACGGCGAGCTGATCACCGCGTGCGGCTACACCCTTGTGCTCACCTGGCCGTATGGCGTGGTGCCGGCGCTGGTGCTGACCGTCGTGGTCGGGATCGCGCTGGCCGTGCTGTGCGAACTCGTGGTCTTCCGCAAGTTGCGCGGTGCGCATCCTGCGACCCTGCTGATCGCCTCGTTCGGCCTCAGCTTCTTCCTGCAACGCGTCTACGCGATCGTCTTCGGCAACAACGTCAGGACCGGCGGAGTGGCCAGCGGCCTCGCACGGTCGGTCAGCTTCCTCGGTATCGACGCGCGCATGCTCTCGATGGTCACCATCGCGCTGGCGGTCGCGCTCATGTTCGGCCTGCGGGTCTTCCTCGACAAGACGTCCTGGGGCCTGCAGGTGCAGGCGGCGTCCGCCGACTTCGGGACCGCCCGGCTGCTGGGTGTGCGCGCCAACCGCGTCATCTCCCTGACGTTCGCGCTCAGTGGGGTGCTGGCGGCGGCGGTGGCGTTCGTGCTCGCCACCCAGACCGGGGCGGTCGGCCCGAGCTTCGGCGTCAACATCACCATCCTGGCGCTGATCGGCGCGGTCATCGGCGGCATCGACAAGCTCAGCGGTGCGCTGGTGGGCGGTTTCATCATCGGGTTCTGCGCCTCCCTGCTGTCGGCCTGGTTGCCGCAGAGCAGCGTCAACTTTCGCGACGCCTTCGTCTTCGTCATCGTCCTTCTGGTCCTCCTGGTCCGTCCCGGAGGCCTTCTCACCCCCGCAGCCGTGGAGCGAGCATGACCGACACCTCGACCCTTGATCTGAACGCCTCGGCACCGTCCGCGCAGCGCCCGCCTGCCACGCGGCTCGCGACCGTGTGGAGCATGGTGGGCCCGATCCTGCTGGTCTGCGTCGCGACGATCATCGGCAACTCGCTGTCCTCGACGATCGGGCTGCAGGCGCAGTTCGCTCTGGTCAACCTGGTGATCGTCCTCGGCCTGCAGTTGTTCATCGGCACGTCCGGTGTGCTGTCCTTCGGGCACATCGCCTTCGTCGCCGTCGGTGCCTGGACCTTCGGGCTGACCACCGCAGACCCGACGCTGAAGCACAACATCATGCCCAACCTCTACGGGTTCCTGGATCGTGCCGAGTTACCGACATACGTTGCGGTGCTGCTGGCGGCGGTCCTCGCCATGCTGTTGGCGCTGGTCGTCGGCCCGCTGCTGATGCGCCTCAACGGGCTGCAGGCAGGCATCGCCACCTTCGCCCTGCTCGGTGTGGTCACCCAGGTGCTGACCTACTGGACCAAGATCGGCCCCCCGAGCGGTCAGTCGATGGTCGGCGTGCGTTCGGTCTGGGGCAGCTACGGATTGCTGGCGTTCGCGGTCGCCGCGATCGTGGCCGCGTGGCTCTACCAGCAGACGCGGACCGCCCGTCTGTTGAGAGCATCCCGGGAGAGCATCACCGCCGCACCCGGTGTCGGCATCAATGTCACGCTGCATCGCACCATCGCCTTCGTCCTGTCCGCCGGCATCTGCGGCGTGGCAGGCGCGCTCTGGGCCGAGACCAACGCGGTCGTGCAGGCTTCGCAGCTGTCCACCGCGCTGACCTTCACCGTCATCGGGATGCTGGTGCTCGGCGGGACCAACAGTGTGTGGGGCGCCGTGGTCGGTGTGCTGCTCTATTCGGCCCTGGACATCGTGCTGGTGCACCTGCAGAGCGGCACGGTCATCGCGGGCTACATCTTCTCCATTCCCGACGGCACCGAGCCGCTGGTGCTGGGCGCCGTGCTCATCCTGATGCTGCTCTTCCGGCCGCAGGGGCTCACCGGCGGCCGGGAACTCGGCTGGCCGCTGCGCCGGCCCGCCCGGCGGCCGGTCGGCGACTGAGCCGGGCGGGCGAGGCGCTGCTCACCAGGGCAGTGCCGCACCGTCCTGGAAGAAGCCGCCGGTGCCAGATCCCGCCGGAAGGTCGATGACGGCCTTGATGCTCGCCGCGCCGTCGGGCACCGGGCGTCCTCCCTCGGCGACGGCTTCGGTGGCCGTGAAACCCGGGCTGGCGGCGTGGACGGTGATGCCTTCGGCGGCGAGTTCCCCGGCGAGTGAGCGGGTCAGCGCGTTGAGTGCCGCCTTCGACATGCCGTAGGCAGGCTGTTCGGCGGTCATCCGGGTCAACGACCCCGTCTCGCTGGACACGTTGACGATGCGTGCCTCATGTCCACGCCGCAGCAGCGGCAGCATCGCCTGGGTGACCCGCCACGCCGAGAAGAGGTTGAGCTCGAAGGTCGCCCGGACGGTGTCCAGCTGCACCGTGGAAGCGCGGCTCGGGCCGTCGAACATGCCGCCCACGTTGTTGACCAGCACGTCGAGGTGCCCGTGATCGCGCCCGATCCGTGCAGCCGCGTCGCAGACGCTGACCGGGTCGGTGGCGTCGAGCTGGATGGGGTGGATCTGCACCGGGTCGGGCCCGGCCGGGCGGACGTTGCCGGCGATCTCGTCTGCCGCGGCGGCGACCGCAGCGCCGTCCCGGGAACTGAGCAGGACGATGTCGCCGTCCGCTGCGAGCTGCTCGGCCAGCGCACGGCCGATGCCGCGTGTGGCACCGGTGATCAGAACCGTTCGTCGGGGGTGTGCGGTGGTCGTCATGGGCCGTCGCTTTCGGCGGGAGGGAGGATTGGCGCATCATACAGGTTTGACATATGATCAAATCTACCACCCGGGAAGCCGGCACGACACGCGTACCCGGCCCACCTGCCCGATCTGCGCGGCGACCGACGATGCCCGCTGACCACCAGGAGACTGCATGACCACCGACACGATCATCGAGACGATTGTCGCGCCCGAACTCGCTGAGCCGAACGGCCATTTCGCGCACGGTGCGGCAGTGAGCGTGCCGGCCACCGACCGCCTGGTTTTCCTGTCCGGTATGACGGCGCGCAACGCGGCGGGCGGCATCACCGGTGTCCGTGACATCACGGCCCAGACACACCAGGTCTGCCAGAACCTCAAGGCGGCCGTCGAGGCAGCCGGCGGCGCGCTGGCGGACATCGCCCGGCTCGACGTCTATGTGCTGGACATGGCGGACTTCGACGCCATCCACGCGGTGCGCCGGCAGTACTTCACCGAGCACGCGCCGGCATCGACGATGGTCCAGGTCTCCCGCTTCGTGAAGGCCGACTACCTGATCGAGATCAACGCCATCGCGGCCATCGGTGGTGGGCGATGAAGCTGGCCGCAGTGCGGCAGGGCGACGCCACCGTGATCGGGGTCGTCACCGAGGACCTGGCCGGCGTGCGCCTGCTGTCCCCCGCCCTGGGCACGGTCGATGACGTCGTGCGCGGGGTCGTCACCACGGCGGAGGTGGCCGCCGCAGCCGCGAACGTCGGCGCGGTGCCGCTCGCAGCGGTCAGCCTCGCGGCGCCGTTGCAACGCTTCAACCGCGACATCCTGTGCACCGGGTGGAACTACCTGGACCATTTCTACGAGTCGCTGGGCAAGCGCGAGGGGCAGGGGCCGGATGCCATGCCAGCGCATCCGACCTTCTTCACCAAGGGCCCGGACACCGTCGTCGGGCCGGCCGACCCGATCGCATATGACGCCACCGTCTCGCAGAAGTGGGACTACGAGGCGGAGATCGCGATCGTCATCGGCCGCGACGGCCGCTCCATCCGTCGAGAGGACGCGTGGGACCACGTCTTCGCCTTCTTCCTGGCCAACGACGTGTCACAGCGCGACCTGCAACGAGCGCACGGCGGGCAGTGGCTGAAGGGCAAGAGCATCGACGCGACGATGCCGTGCGGTCCGTGGCTGACGACGATCGACGAGGTGCCGGATGTCGGTGCGCTGGCGATCGAGTGCGAGCTGAACGGCGAGATCATGCAGCGCGCGACGGTCGCCGACATGGCCTTCCCCATCCCGCAGCTGATCAGCGAACTCAGCTTCGGCATGACGCTGCGCGCGGGCGACGTCATACTCACCGGCACACCCAGTGGCATCGGCAACGCCCGGGAACCGGCGGTGTTCCTGGATGCGGACGACGTGGTGATCACCCGCGGCGGGGCGCTGGGCGAGTTGCGCAACACGGTGCGGCAGGCCGTCCTCACCTGACGGACGCCAGACGGGGCGCCGGTCAGCCCTTCTCGTCCCCGGTGGCGAAGAGGCCCTCGATGAGAGTCAGCGAGGCCTGCAGATGCTCGATCGTCCGGTCACGGGCGGCCGCACCGTGCCCGTCGATCACGGCGGTGAGGATCGCCTCGTGCTCCCGGGCCCGCTCGGCCGCCAGCTCCGGACGCCGCATCGACTCCAGCCGGTAGCGCTCGGCGTTGCGCCACGGCGGCATGATCGAGCGCAGCAGCCACGGATTGCCGGCGGCTTGGTAGATCGTGAAATGGAACAGCTCGTGGGCGTCGCGGGCACGATGCGGCTCGCCTTCGGCCATGTGCCGGGCCCGTGCCGCGAGAGCATCGCGCGCGGTCTGCGCCGCCTCCGGGGTGAAGTTGCGCGCCGCCCGCTGGGCCGCCTCGCCCTCCAGCAGGAACCGGGTCTCGTAGGTCGCCCGGACGTCCTCCAGGGACAGTTGCCGCACGAACGCCCCGCGATGGGCCTCCAGCTCGACCAGCCCGAGGTGCTCCAGGCGCCGCAGCGCCTCGCGGACCGGCATCATGCTCAGCCCGAACTGCTCGGCGAGCTCGGCAAGGCGAAGGTGCGAACCCGGCGCCACGGTGCCGTCGACGATGCCGTTGAAGAGGGCGGTCGTCGCAGCGTCCGCCGCCGTCGTGTGCGTGACCGGCGGGAGATGCGAGGCTGCCACGACGTCCCCCTCAGAATTGATCAAATCTGTCGTCCAGCAGCATAACCCGCCGGATCCGGCCATCGGGCCGGTCCGACGGACGGTTCGGGGCACCCGTCGGAGCACCGGTCAGACCACCCGTCAGAGCACCCTCGGGCTGTTGCCGTCGGCGCTATCCATCGGCTTGCCCTCGGCATGCCACGCCTGCATCCCGCCGGCGACGTTGATCGCCTGGTGGCCGTTGTCGTTCAGCCACTTCGCCGCGCGTGAGGACCGGCCGCCGCCACGGCATACGACCGGTATCGGACCGTCGGTGGAAGGCAGTTCGGCCACCCGCGCCTGCAGCTCCTCGAAGGGGATGTGCACCGCGGTGGGCGCGTGGCCGGCATCCCATTCGTCCTGCCGGCGGACGTCGAGAATGACTGCATCGTCGGCGAGTTCGGCCGGCACGGTGTTCTTGCTCATGGCTCGATCCTGCCAAAACCGGCCGTCAGGGGCGATGCAGGGTGTCGAAGAGCTCGTCCACCACCTCGGCCAGCCGGGCGAGTTCCTCGATGTGGTCGGCGGACAGTGCGTTGAGCCGCTTGCGACCTTCCTCGGTCAGTGCCAGTCGCACCACCCGGTGGTCGCTGCCGTCGCGGTGACGGTCGATCAGGCCGAGCTCCTGGGTGCGGTTGACCAGCTCGACGGCGGTGTTGTGCCGCACCAGCAGGTAGTCGGCGACGTCGCCGATCGTCGGACCGTCGTCGTCCTGGTGTCCACGGATCGCGAGCAACAACTGGTGCTGGCTGGCGGTCAGTCCCATCGCTGCCGCCTGCTCGGCGCTCCAGTGCTCGAACTTGCGCAGCCGGGTGCGCAATCGCAGCAGGCGGGTGTAGTCGGCGTCGGTGACGCGCGGACGGGAGGTCACAGGCTGAGACTCCTTCGGGCGGATTTGACCGACCCCATATTATGTCGTTGCACGACATAATCGTGTCACGATATAAACACGATCGAGAAAGTGGCTCCCGAGTTGAGCGAACGAAGTCAGCGCCGTGAAGGGCACAGGGCGAAGGACCGCACCCGAGGAACGAGGGCGTCGTCATGAGCACCCAACCCATCGCGCCGAACGACGTGCCCCGTGACGTTCACCACCTCGGTGACTTCCGCGCGACGCCGCGGCTGCTGATCATCGCCGCGCTCGCCGTCCCGGTCGGGGCGGTCGCGGCCGTGGTGGCCTGGGCGCTGCTGCGGCTCATCGGCATCATCACCAACGCGGTGTTCTACCAGCGGTTCGACACCAAACTCGTTGCTCCCGGCGGCGGCCACGACCAGTGGTGGATCGTCCTGCTCGCGCCGATCGTCGGTGGCCTGGTCATCGGATTCATGGCCCGCTACGGATCCGAGAAGATTCGCGGCCACGGCATGCCGGAGGCGATCGAGGCGATCCTGCTGGGCGGCAGCAAGGTGCAGCCGCGCGTGGCCATCCTCAAGCCGGTGTCCTCGGCCATCGCGATCGGCACCGGCGGTCCGTTCGGTGCCGAGGGCCCGATCAGCATGACCGGTGGGGCCGTCGGATCACTGTTCGCCCAGTTCCTGCGGCTGACGGCCGACGAGCGCAAGACCTTGTTGGTCGCGGGTGCCGCGGCCGGTATGGCCGCCACCTTCAACACCCCGTTCGCGGCGATCATGCTCGCCGTCGAGTTGCTGCTCTTCGAATGGCGTCCGCGCAGCTACGTGCCGGTCGCGGCCGCGGTGTGCGTCGCGACCGTCATACGACACCCGCTGCTGGGCGACGGCGTGCTCTTCCCGGTGAAGGGCGCGTTGCACATCACGCCGACGGCCGAACTGCTCTGCGTGGTCACCGGCATCGTGGCCGGGCTGCTGGCGATCGTGGCGACCGTCCTGGTCTACGCGGCCGAGGACGGCTTCCGCCGGCTGCCGGTGCACTGGATGTGGTGGCCGGCCATCGGCGGCGTCATCATCGGCATCGGCGGCCTGATCGTGCCGGAGTCGCTCGGTGTCGGTTACAACATCATCGAGGCCGAGCTGGACGGCAGCATCGGCATGGACCTGGTGATCGGCATCCTGATCGTCAAGACGCTCATCTGGTCGCTGTCGCTGGGATCGGGCACGTCCGGTGGTGTCCTCGCGCCGATGTTCATGATCGGCGGTGCCCTCGGCGCGCTGGAGTCCAACATCTTCCCGCACGTCGGGCCCGGCTTCTGGGCGCTGGTCGCTCTGGCGGGCGTCCTGGGCGGCGTGATGCGCTCTCCGTTCACCGGCGTGATCTTCGCGATGGAGCTGACCGGTCGCTTCGACGCCATACTGCCGCTGATCATCGGTGCCTCCACGGCTTTCGCGCTGTCCACGCTGCTGCTGAAGCGGTCGGTGCTGACCGAGAAGATCGCCCGGCGCGGCTATCACCTGACGCGCGAGTATGACGTCGACCCGCTGGAGATCTACTTCGTCGGTGAGGTGATGTCCCGTGATGTGCTCAGCTACGAGAGCGACCTGACGGCCGCGGAGGCGCTGGAGGTCATCTCCGGCACCGAGCCGGACAAGGTCGAGACGCGCCGACAGATGCTCTACCCGGTCATCGAGGGCGAGGACACGCTCGTCGGGGTCGTCACCCGGACGCAGTTGGAGACGGCAGTGCACGAGCAGGGCGGCGGCACCTCGCTGCGGGAGCTGTGCATCACCGCACCGATCGTGACGCACGCCGACCAGACACTGCGCGAGACGGCGAATGCCATGGCTGCCAACGCGGTCGACAAGATGCCGGTCGTCGACCGTGAGGACTCCACGCGCCTGGTCGGTCTGGTGTCGCTGACGATGCTGCTCGAGGGCCGCGTGCGTGACGTGCGCGAGGCACGCGAGTCCGAGCGGGTGCTGCGCCTGCGTGTCGCCCGCCCCGGCTGGTTCGGCCGGTCCTGACCGTCTACGGCACTGCCGAAGGTGCGATATGGCGCACCTTCGGCAGAGCCGTGACGGGTATGCCGCTCGCGGCGGACGGACTCAGCCCGCGGCGCCCGCCGGGGTGGTCGTCGTCTTGAAACCTTCGAGTTTGTTGGCCTTCATGGCGAATTCGTTGGTGAACGTGTCGGCCAGCTTCACCTTCCCGACGTCGACGCCCAGCACCTTCTCCATGGCGTAGATGGTCTTCGGACCTCCCGCGGGCATGATCCCGTCCGGCAGGAACTGTCCCTTGTCGGTGGTGAGCCCGGCGACATACTGGGCCTTGGAGATGGTGCTGTTCGACACGTACTGCGGCGGCATCTTGTTCGCGATGTCCGCCGCCGAATGGGTGTTGATCCAGTGCATCGTCGCCACCAGCGCGTCGACCACTTTCTGCACCGCGTCCTTGTGCGAGTTGACCCAGTCGGCGCGGGCGAGGACGGACGCGGCCGGCCACGCACCGCCGAGCACCTTGGTGGCGCCCTGGGTCGTCGCCAGATCGAGCGCCGAGTAGGCGAGGTGTTTGGACTCCAGAGCGCCGACGGTGGGCTGCGTCGTCATCACGCACTGCGCGGTGTTGCGCTGGATCGCCGCGATCGCGGTGCTGCCGGCCCCGACCGCCAGCGTCTTGTACTGCTTGCGGGAGATCCCGTGCTGTGAGGCGAGGAACTGCGTCAATTCGTCGGTCCCCGAACCGAGGTCGGTCACGCCGAGCGTCTTGCCCTTGAAGTCGGCCGCGGAGTGGACCCCGCTGTTGGTGCCGCACATCTCTCGCTCACCGGGTGCGCCGGACAGCTGCACCACGCCGATGACGTCCTTGCCCTTGGACTGGAAATCGATGGTGTGGATGTACCAGGCACCGGCCATGTCGACCTGGCCGGATGCCATCGCCTCCTCGGCGCCGACCCCGCCGTTCTGCTCGGTGGACAGCTCGACCTTGACGCCGAACTTCTTGTAGAAGCCGAGGTCCTGGGCGAGCTGATAGGGCAGGTAGATCTGTTTGTCGATGCCACCGACCATCAGTTTGACGGTCGGCATCGAGCCGCCGGCGGCGGCGGTTGCGCCCCCGCCGGCGGCGGGCGCGCCCCCGCGGCCCCCCCCGCCGCCACCCCCCCCCCCGGGGGGGGGGGGGGCCGCGCCCCAGGCGGGCCAGGGGCGAGG
>NZ_JBQCGS010000022.1:0-7360 GCF_051955415.1 Flexivirga sp. | reverse complement strand
TCGTCGGGCCATTTCCGGCCCCGGCCACCGGCCAGGAGGGCGCCCGCCTCGCCGACCGGGGTGGGATCGCCGCCCAGCCCGCGCCGGCGGTGGACCTCGGCCCGCCGCCGTGGCGCCGCGGGCATGCCGCGGCGCACGTCGGAGTCGTCCATCACGTCGTCGTGGAGCAGCGCGGCGGCCTGGAAGACCTCCAGGGACATCGCCGCGCGCACCAGTGCGTCGCTGTCGCCGCCGCCCACGGCGCGGTAACCCCAGTAGAAGAAGCCGGCGCGCAGCCGCTTGCCGCCGCTGAGCAGCGCGAACACGGCCTCCAGCAGGTCGGCCATGTCCGGCCCCAGTGGGGCGAGGATCCCGGCCTGGGTCCGGCGCTCCGCATCGAGCGCGCGCTGGACGCGTGCCCGTAGGTCGTCAAGGTCGGCGGTGGGCAAGAGATTGTCCTTCCGAATGGTGATCGAGTCGAGCGTAGTCGGCGTACCAGTCCGTAGGCTGAGCGGCATGACCATGCGCCACGACAAGTCCGGGCGTCCGATCCCCGAGTTGCTGGCACAGGACGGCCCGAGCTTCAGCTTCGAGTTCATGCCGCCGCGCAGCGAGCGCGCCGAGGCGGTGCTCTGGAACTCCGTGCGCCGCTTGGAGCAGTTGCACCCGACGTTCGTCTCGGTGACGTATGGCGCGGGCGGCTCGACCCGCGACCGCACCGTGCGCATCACCGGCCGGATCGAGCAGGAGACGACGCTGCGCACGATGGCGCACCTGACCTGCGTCGGGTCCTCGGTCGCCGAGTTGCGTCGTGTGGTGGGGGAGTATGCCGCCGTCGGCATCGCCAACGTCCTGGCGCTGCGCGGTGACCCGCCGGGTGGGCCTGCCGCGCCGTGGATCGCCCACCCCGAGGGCCTGGACCATGCCGACAAGCTGGTGTCGCTGGTGCGCTCGCTGGGCGACTTCACCGTCGGCGTCGCGGCCTTCCCGGACAAGCACCCGGAGTCGGCCTCGTTGGCGGAGGAGGCCGACACCCTGGTGCGCAAGGCGGACGCCGGCGCCGCGTTCGCCATCACCCAGATGGTCACCGACGTGGACGCCTACTTGCGGCTGCGCGACCTGGTGGCCGGCCGCGGTTGCGAGCTGCCGATCATCCCCGGGCTGCTGCCGGTGACCGCCGTCGGCCAGCTGCAGCGGCTGACCGAGCTCAACGGGCAGCCGCTGGCCGCCGACGTCGTTTCGCGCATCGGTGCCGCCGGTGACGACGTGGCCGCCGTGCGCCGCGAGGGCATCGCGATCTGCACCGAGCACTCGGAGCGGTTGCTGCGGGAGGGTGCTCCGGGCCTGCACTTCATGACGATGAACAAGTCGACCGCGACGCTGGAGGTCTTCGCCAACCTGCGGCAGAACAGCCTGGTCTGAACCGGGGGCGCGGCCCAGGGGCCCTGTCGGTGCCCGCGACTAGCGTCACTGCATCGAACAAAAGTTCGATGACAGCGATCCGCGAGGAGGCCGCATGCGCCCGCCAGCCCACCCCCTTCCACCCACGCCGGTCGCCGGGACGGTGCTCGACCTGGTCGACCGCACCCGGGTCGGCCTGTTGCAGGCCTGTCATGCCGACACGGCCGACGAGCGCTACCGGCTGGCACACCTGTCGGCCCTGCGAGCGGCCGCCGCGGTGCTGGCGGCCGATGCGCGGCGGACCCCGGGATCCCGGCCGCGCAACGTCTGGACGGTGCTGCCGACGGTGGCGCCCGAGCTGGCCGAGTGGGCGCAGTTCTTCGAGGGCTCCGCCCGGCGGCGCTCGCAGCTGGAACGCGGCGTCCTGGTGATCTCCACCCGCGAGGCCGACGACCTTGTGCGGCAGGTCGAGACCTTCCTGGAGCTGGTCCTGGCGCACCTGGGGCTGCCGATGTGCGAGTCGTTCACCGCCTGCGTCGCTCCGACCGGTGCCGGCTGACCGGCCGGTGGTCCGCCCGCCGGGTGACAACTCGGTAATTGTTGCGGACTCCGGCACCGTTTCCGGGCCGCTTTGTCTAGGCTGGCGCGAAGACAACCGATCCAGCGTGTTGATCCGACCGTGCGGACGGGTTCCGTCGTGGCTCCTGCGGTTTCGTCGATCGTTTTCGATCGCCGGCCCATGGGGCAACTACCGCTAGGTAGCGCGGCGAACTATCCTTGAGGTGGAGATCAGTCGGGGATCAGCCGGCGGGCTCGGTCACCGCGTGGTGGCGACCGAAGAACATTGGGAGGTCAACGTGCCGCTATCGGAGCACGAGCAGCGCCTACTCGACCAAATGGAGCAGGCGCTCAAGGTGGAGGACCCCAAGTTTGCGTCGCACATGGTCGCCCATCCGGGTCGTCGCCGCTTCCGGCGCCGCGTCGCGATCGGCGTCTGCGGTGTGGTCGTGGGGCTGGCACTGGTCATCGTCGGTATGACGATCGCCCAGATCTGGCTCGGTGTCATCGGCTTCGCGGTCATGGTCGCGGCCGGCGCCTATGCCTTCAAGCCCGGTCATGCGCGCGAGTTCGGCACCGTCCAGGAGGACGGCTCGGTCAGTGCTCGTCCTAACCCGCCGTCGCGCAGCGCCGGCACGTTCATGCAGCGACTCGAGGAGCGCTGGGAACGCCGCCGCGGTCAAGGCGGCTGGTGACCGCTGCTGACCGGCCGCTGACCCGTGCACAGCACGGTCGCGGTCTCAGCTGAGCAGGACCCCGGCCACCCAGATCCACGACACCAGCACGGCGGCGGCCAGTTCGATGCCGATGCTGGTCAACACCGCGCGTACCGCAGCCTTGGTCGCCGCCCGGGCCCGTGCGGCATCCCGCAGCCGTAGCTGCTCGGCGGCGAACACCCCGGCCGGGAAGCCGACGAACAGCCCCACGTAGGGGATGACGAAGAAGCCGATCACCGCGCCGACAAGGCCCGCGAACTTCGCGACCCCGGGCACGCCGGCCGCCTTCAACCGCCGGTTCGGGACCAGGAACTGCACCACCCAGCCGATGGCGGCCACGACGACACCACAGCCGAAGACCGTCCAGGACGTGCCCGTGTCGACCTCCCAGGCCCACAGCAGGACGCCCGCGAGGCACAGCAGCAGGCCGGGAAGCACGGGGACGACCAGCCCCAGGATGCCCAGCGTGATCATCGCCCCGGCCACGAGGGTCACCGCGTCCACGGGACGAACCTATGCGACCGGCCGGGCGTCATACACCCGGGACGGCATACGAGAACGGCGCACCACAGGGTGCGCCGTTCTCGCAGGAGTAGGGGTGAAGATCACACGTCGATCATCACACTTCGATCGTGGACTCGCTGTGCAGCCGGTCGGTCTCATCGATCACTTCGTCAGCGATCTCGCGCAGCTTGTCCAGGTGCTCCCGGCCGGGGTGGGCGCAGAAGAGCAGATCCTGGTCGGAGCTGAGGCGGGCACGGATGAAAGCTTGGGCGCCGCAGCGGTCGCAGCGATCGGATGCGGTCAGGGTGGGAGCAACTGCTGTAGTCACGGTAATCATCCTCTCGTTGCGGGTCCTCCCGGTCACCCGGGGGTTTCCGTCGTCGAAGTAGTCAACAGTCAATCATGCGAAGGGATTCCCGGCGAAACTTATCCACGGCGTGTGGCGTCCTTCACAATCTTGTGACCTGCGCGGATCCGGTGGCGGCAGCGCATGCCCCGGCGCCGGCGGGGCGGTGGGTGCGTGGTGTCCGCAGTGCGCCTTCGTGGGTTCGTCGGTGCCGGGGGTTAATCTGCCTGCGAGCAAGACCGCCCGGGCGATCGGGCGGCATACCAGCCAGGAGAGCGCCAGTCGTGACCGCAAGTCCGTCCACCACGTCCACGAGCGAATACACCGCACGGCACCTGCAGGTGCTCGAGGGTCTGGAGGCGGTCCGCAAACGGCCCGGCATGTACATCGGTTCGACCGACGGCCGCGGCCTGATGCACTGCGTGGGGGAGATCAGCGACAACGCGGTCGACGAGGCACTCGCCGACCGCGGCGACCACGTGCTGGTCACCCTGTATGCCGACGGCTCGGTCGGCGTCGCTGACCGTGGTGCGGGCATCCCGGTCGACATCGAGCCGCGTACCGGGCTGTCCGGTGTCGAGGTGGTGTTCACCAAGCTGCACGCCGGTGGCAAGTTCGGCGGCGGGTCGTATGCCGCTTCCGGCGGCCTGCACGGCGTCGGCGCGTCGGTGGTCAACGCCGTCTCGGCCCGGCTGGACGTCGAGGTGGACCGCGGCGGCAAGACCTACGCGATGAGCTTCCGGCGCGGGGAGCCGGGTGTGTTCAAGGACCCGAAGTCGGGTCCGAGCCCCGACTCTCCGTTCGAGCCGTTCACCGCCGGCAGCGAGCTGCGGGTGGTCGGCAAGGTCAAGCGCGGTGTCACCGGCACTCGGATCCGCTACTGGGCCGACCCGCAGATCTTCCTGCGGGACGCGGAGTTCGATGTCGAGCGACTGATCGGCCGCGCGCGGCAGACGTCCTTCCTGGTGCCTGGCCTGGAGCTGGTCGTGCGCGACGAGCGCGGCCTGCCCGGCACGCCGGGCGAGGACGGGCCGGTCGAGGAGGTGTTCCGCCACGAAGGAGGCATCTCCGAGTTCACCGAGTTCCTGGCCCCCGACCCGGCGGTGACCGACATCTGGCGACTGCAGGGCGAGTCGACCTTCACCGAGACCGTGCCGGTGCTGGACGCGCAGGGCCACATGACGCCCACGGAGGTCGAGCGCAGCTGCGGCGTGGACATCGCGCTGCGCTGGGGCACCGGTTACGACCAGCGGATGCGTTCCTTCGTCAACGTCATCGACACCCCCAAGGGCGGCACGCACGTCGCCGGCTTCGAGCAGGCACTGCTGAAGGTCTTCCGCAAGCAGCTGGAGACCAACGCCCGCCGCCTCAAGGTCGGCAACGACAAGGTCGACAAGGACGACATCCTCGCGGGCATGACCGCGGTGATCACGGTGCGGCTCGCCGAGCCGCAGTTCGAGGGGCAGACCAAGGAGGTCCTCGGCACCTCGGCGGTCCGGCAGATCGTCAGCAAGATCGTCGAGCGGGAGCTGACCGCGCTGCTGACCTCGAGCAAGCGCGACCTCAAGACGCAGTCGAGCCAGCTGCAGGAGAAGGTCGTCGCCGAGATGAAGGCGCGCATCCACGCCCGCGTCCAGAAGGAGACACTGCGTCGCAAGAGTGCGCTGGAGTCCTCGTCGCTGCCGGGGAAGCTGAAGGACTGCCGGTCCGGCGACAACGACCGCACCGAGCTGTTCATCGTCGAGGGTGACAGCGCGCTCGGCACCGGTATGGCGGCCCGCAACTCGGAGTTCCAGGCGCTGTTGCCGATCCGCGGCAAGATCCTCAACGTCCAGAAGGCGTCGGTCGGGGACATGCTCAAGAACGCCGAGTGCGCCGCGATCATCCAAGTGGTCGGCGCAGGCTCGGGGCGCACCTTCGACCTGGACATGGCGCGCTACGGCAAGGTCATCCTGATGACCGACGCCGACGTCGACGGGGCGCACATCCGCACCCTGTTGCTGACGCTGTTCTTCCGCTACATGCGTCCGCTGGTCGAGGCGGGCCGCGTCTTCGCGGCCGTCCCGCCGCTGCACCGGATCGAGACCACCGCACAGGGCCGAGCCAAGGGCGAGGTCGTCTACACCTACTCCGAGCAGCAGATGCGGCAGGTGATGGCGCAGTTCGCCAAGAAGGGGCGCAACGTCAAGCAGCCCCAGCGCTACAAGGGCCTCGGCGAGATGGATGCCTCGCAACTGGCGGAGACGACGATGGATCCACGCCACCGCACCCTGCGCCGGGTCACCCTCAAGGACGCCGAGAACTCCGAGCGGGTCTTCGAGTTGCTGATGGGCAGCGACGTCGCCCCGCGCAAGGACTTCATCGTCGACTCCGCACGCGAACTCGACCGCGAGCGCATCGATGCCTAGCGACGCTGCGGAGACCATCTTCACCTGGGGTGCGCCGCCGTTGAAGTTCGGTGTGGGGGCGAGCGACGAGATCGGCTACGACCTGCGGCAGTACGGCGTGTCGCGAGTGTTGGTCGTCACCGACCCGGGTGTTGCCGCCAGCGGTGTTGCCGACCGCATCGTCGATGCCCTGCGCCGCTACGACGTCGTCGCCGAGATCTTCGACGGCGTCCACGTCGAGCCGACCGACGACTCGATGCACCAGGCGATCGAGTATGCCGCGGCCCAGGGCCCCTGGGACGGCTTCGTCGCCGTGGGCGGTGGTTCATCCATCGACACCGCCAAGGCGGTCAACCTGCTGACGACCTTCCCGGGTGAACTCGGCGACTACCTGAACGCTCCGGTGGGCCGGGCCCAGGTGCCACCGGGCGCGCTGAAGCCGCTGATCGCGGTGCCGACGACGGCGGGCACGGGCTCGGAGAGCACCGCCATGTGCGTGCTCGACGTGCTGTCGATGAAGGTCAAGACCGGCATCAGTCACTGGCGGCTGCGTCCGACGATGGCGGTGGTCGATCCGGCGCTGACCATGACGCTGCCGCCGGAGGTGACCGCCTCGGCCGGGATGGACATCGTCTGCCATGCCGCCGAATCGTTCACGGCGAAGCCTTTCTCGTCATACGGCAAGAAGCGGCCGGAGGAGCGGGTGACCTACTGCGGGTCCAACCCGGTGTCCGATGTGTGGTGCGAGCGTGCGCTGACGCTGCTGGCCGGCGCCTTCCGGCGCGCGGTCTCCCACGGCGCCGACGACCAGCAGGCACGGATCGACATGATGCAGGCAGCGACGTTCGCGGGGATGGGTTTCGGCAGCGCGGGCGTACACATCCCGCACGCGAACGCCTACCCGATCGCCGGCCAGGTCAAGGACTTCCGGCCGGCCGGTTATCCGGGCGACGAGCCGATGGTGCCGCACGGCATGGCCGTCTCGCTGACCGCGCCGGAGGCCTTCCGTTTCTCCTTCGACGCGGCGCCGGAGCGGCATCTGCGTGTTGCCCGCCTACTGGGGCCGGACGTGCCCGAGCAGGCCGACCCGCGGGAGCAGCTGCCGACGGTGCTGGTCCGGTTGATGCGCGACATCGGGATCCCGAACGGCATCGGAGCGGTCGGCTTCACCGAGTCCGACGTGCCGGACCTCGTGCCGGGCGTGCTGCAGCAGCAGCGGCTGTTGAGCACCTGCCCGAAGGAGCCGACCGAGGACGACATCGCCGGCATCCTCACCCGGTCGATCGCGAACTGGTGACGCTTCCCGCACCGCGCGCGTAACGTCACCGGTCAGTGTCAGGGTGATGTTGCCGCTCTCGCGGTGGTTGGATCCTGAGCACCTGGTGTCTGGCTCGTAACGTCGGTGTCGCCTTCGGGTTGATGAACATACGTTTTGCCGGCACCGGGTGTGAAGGAGCCGGCCGGCGTGA
>NZ_JBQCGS010000021.1:0-61388 GCF_051955415.1 Flexivirga sp. | reverse complement strand
CGTGCTGTTGACGCCTCGCGAACTGCACCTGATCAGCCTGCACGACCCGGAGGCCGAGCCCGGCGATGTGCAGGTGTGGCCGGACGACGACACCACCCACCCGCCGTACCTGGACCTGAGCCTGCTGCAACGCGACGGGCTGAGCGTGGTCGCCTCCAGCGGCATTCTGCGCGAGGAGGTCGGTGCGACGCGTGTCGACGCCGCGTCGGTGGTCACGCTGAACGACCGCGGGGGAGTCGCGCGCGTCAGTCACATCACCGAGCGCATCACCGCACCGTTGCGGCGCAGCGCCTGACCGGCCACCGCAATGGGCAGAATCACCAGCAGGCACAAAGTCGTGCGCATCGACCTCGATCACGGCGTGACGACCCGGGCGGAGGTCGCGGCGGTCGAGGAACCACTGGAGATCCGGGTCGACGACGAGGTGCTGACGGTCACCATGCGCACACCGGGACACGACGTGGAGTTGGCGCACGGCCTGCTGCAGGCCGAGGGCATCATCCGGCGCCGCGAGGACGTGCTCATCGCTCGCTACTGCGCCGACACGGAGCTGATGAACGTCCTGCAGTTGCAGCTGCGGGACCGTGCAGGCGTGCCGGCCACCGCTCAACGCAGTCTGATCTCACACGGCGGATGCGGTCTGTGCGGAAAGACCAGCATCGACGCCGTCACGGCGTCACCGGCGTATGACGCGGCAGCCGCCGTCTCCTCCCTGCGCGTGCCCGCCGAACGCATCGCCGCGCTGCCGGACCTGCTGCGTGCCGGACAAACCGTGTTCGACAAGACCGGCGGGGTGCACGCCGCCGGCCTGTTCGAGCTGCAGGGCGACGCACTGGTCATTCGCGAGGACATCGGGCGGCACAACGCGGTGGACAAGATCACCGGCTGGGCGCTGCTGCAGGAGCGGGCGACCACCGAGACCATCGCGATGGTGTCGTCGCGGGCGTCGTTCGAGATCGTGCAGAAGGTTGCGATGGCCGGCATACCGGTGCTGGCGTGCGTGTCGGCGCCGTCCAGCCTGGCCATCGAGGCCGCCGAACGGCTCGGGGTGACCCTGGTGGCCTACACGCGGGGGCGCCGAATGACCGTGTGCAGCCACTCGGAGCGCATTCTCCCGCCGTGACCTGCCCGACCCTCGGGGAGACGTCCCGGCGAACGCCGCCGCACCACTTAGCCTTGTCCCGTGACTGACCCGACGACTGACGCGTTGCCGCCGCATCGGCAGATCTGGACGGTGCCCAACCTGCTGTCCATCGGGCGACTCATCGGTGTGCCGGTCTTCCTGTGGCTGATGTTCGCCGACCATCGTCTGTGGGCGCTCTGGGTGCTGGTGGTGTCCGGCGTGACCGACTACCTGGACGGCAAGATCGCCCGCAGGTACGGCCTCGTCACGCGGCTGGGCCAATTGCTCGACCCGGCCGCGGACCGCCTCTACATCCTGTCCACGATCATCGCGCTCGCCTGGAAGGACATCATCCCGTGGTGGCTCGTGGCGGTCCTGCTGCTGCGTGAGCTGATGGTCTTCGGGCTGGGCCCGACCCTGCGCCGGCACCGGCTGCCCATCCCGCCGGTGCACTTCATCGGCAAGGCGGCCACCTTCTGCCTCATCTACGGCTTCCCGCTGGTGCTGCTCGGCAGCCTCGACAACGCCTGGGGTGACGTCGCCCGGCCGATCGGCTGGTCGTTCGTGTGGTGGGGCACGGTGCTCTACTGGCTGGCCGGCGTGATGTATGTCGGGCAGGTCCGTGGCATGGTGCAGCGGGCTTCGGTCGCTCCATGACGGCCGAGCGAGAGCACCCGGGCAACGCCGAGGGCGACCCGGGCGGCACGGGGCAGAAGCCGACCGGCCGGGGCGACCCGGCGCGGTCCATGTCGCTGATCAACGACCTGATGCGGGCGCCACTGGACCCCGGCTACGAGGCCGCGGCGCGCAAGCGTCGGGCGGAGGGCAAGCCGGCCTCGACGGGATTGCGGTCGCCGTTGCTGATCGTCACGCTGGTGGTCATCGGCCTGTGCCTGGCCGTTGCGGCCCATGCGCTGCGCGTGCCGCAGGCCGCGTCGGAGAAGCGCCGGTCCGAGCTGATCAGCAGCATCAAGGAGCGGCAGGACACGATCGACGCGGACAGTCGCACGATCAACACCACCCAACAGCAGATCAACGAACTGCAGGCCACCGCACTGCAACGGCAGCACGACACCTCCCTGGCGGACCGGCTCAAGGCGCTCGAACTGACGACCGGCACGTCGGCCGCCCACGGACCCGGGCTCGTGCTCACCCTCAACGACGCACCGGACGCCGGCACCGACGCGCAGGGCAATCCGCGCACCGACAGCTCCGACACCGGACGCATCACCTCGACGGACCTGCAGATCATCGTCAACGGACTGTGGACCGCGGGCGCCGAAGCCATCTCGATCAACGGCCAGCGGCTGACCAGTCAGACGGCCATCCGCTTCGCCGGCGAGGCGATCCTGGTCAACTTCCGTGCGCTGCAACCACCCTATGACGTCACGGTGATCGGCGGCCCGAAGGTCGCCGACAACTTCCGCAGCAACTCCGGTGGCGCCTACCTGCGCGAACTCGTCGGCACCTACGGCATCCGGGAGAATCTCAGCACGAAGGACTCCGTGTCCGTTCCGGCGGCGGCCGTGGCGTCGCTCAGCCACGCACACGCACCCACCACCGCGGCGCCCACGTCGCGCGAAGGAGGATCATGATTCCGGCCATCGGGCTGGTCGTCGGTCTCGTCGTCGGCATCGTCCTGCACCCCGACGTCCCGCTGTCCCTCCAGCCCTATCTGCCCATCGCGGTGATCGCCGCTCTCGACGCCGTGTTCGGCGCCGTCCGCTCGGTGCTGGACGGGATCTTCGACGACAAGGTGTTCGTCGTCTCGTTCCTGTCCAACGTGGTGGTCGCGGCGCTGATCGTCTATCTGGGCGACCAACTCGGCGTGGGTTCGCAGCTGTCCACCGGTGTGGTGGTCGTGCTCGGCGTCCGCATCTTCAGCAACGTCGCGGCCATCCGCCGCCACCTCTTCCATGCCTAGATTTCCCGAGAACGAGAGCGCCCGCACCGGCTGGTCGCGCCTGTGGCGCGCGGCCCGGCCGCGGCTGACCCGTGCCAACGGCTACATCACCGTCCTGGCGGCACTGCTCGGCTTCGCCATGGTGGCCCAGGTCCACGAGACGCGCACCTCCGGGTTGGAGAACCTGCGTCAGGAGGACCTGGTGGCCCTCCTCGACGGCGTCAACCAGCAGTCGCTGAAGCTGAGCAAGGAGGCCGACCGGCTGACCCGGACCAAGTCCCAGCTGGAGAGCTCGGGTGGCGACGAAGCGGCGCTGCAGGCCGCGACCGACCGGCTCAAGACCCTCGGCATCCTGGCCGGCACGCTGCCGGCCACGGGTCCCGGCATCCGCATCACCATCGCCGACCCCAAGAACGTCGTGCGACCCAGCGACATCCTCAACGCGGTGGAAGAACTGCGCGACGCCGGAGCGGAGGCGATCCAGCTCGGACCGGTACGCATCGTCGCCGACAGCTACTTCGCCACCGCCGCCGACGGTCGGCTGGTCGCCGACGGCACCCCGGTCGACCCGCCATACGTGATCACCGCGATCGGCGATCCGCACACGATGTCGACGGCGATGGCGATTCCCGGCGGCGTGGTCGACGCGCTCAAACAGCTGGGAGCGACCCCGACGGTGAAGTCCGCGACACGGGTTGAGGTGACTGCGTTGCGGCCCGCGAGCACGCCTCGTTACGCTCAGCCCAGTACGTCGTGACCGGGCAGCTACTCACCCGGCTCGAGCCGAGCACCATGCCGAACCGGAGCTGCTCCGGTTCCCGATCCGATTCGCGTTCAAGGAGACTCATGAGCGACCTCGAATACCCCGCCGACCTGCGTTACACCGCCGACCACGAGTGGGTGAAGGAGCAGGGCGAGGGCGTGGTGCGGATCGGCATCTCGGCGTTCGCCCAGGACGCGCTCGGTGACGTGGTCTACGTCAGCCTGCCCACGGTGGGCGACACCGTGGCAGCCGGCGACGCCTGCGGCGAGGTCGAGTCGACCAAGTCGGTCAGCGACCTCTACTCGCCGCTGGCCGGCGAGGTGACCGCGATCAACGAGCAGCTCGACGCCACGCCCGAGCTGGTCAACACCGACCCCTATGGGGAGGGCTGGATGAACGAGCTGAAGCTGGCGGACGCCGCCGCGGTCGGCGGCCTGCAGGACGTGGAAGCGTACAAAGCGTCGCTCGGCTGAGCGTACGATCGACACTTCCACCCTTCCGCCGATCCCGAGGTTGATTCGATGACCAACGACGACAGCGACTTCGCGCAGGGCGATGCCGGGCGGCGTGAGGCCCCGGCGCAGCCGCCCCGCGAGGCTGCGGGCGACGCCACCGCGCGATTCTCCGCCGCCCCGGCGGAGGACACCGTCGCGGAGCGACCCAGCAGCACCGAGGTCCGGTTGTCCTCCTCCGACCAGGCGACGATCGACGCGCTCCGGCCGGGCACCGCACTGCTGCTCGCGCTGCGCGGTCCCAACTCCGGCGCCCGGTTCCTGCTGGACGACAACGAGGTGAGTGTCGGCCGACACCCGAGCAGCGACATCTTCCTGGACGACGTGACGGTCTCCCGTCGGCACGCGGTCTTCCGCCGCACCGACAACGGCTACGCCGTCACCGACATCGGCTCGCTCAACGGCACCTACGTCAACTCCCAGATCGTCGACTCGCACGATCTGACGACCGGCGACGAGGTCATGATCGGTAAATATCGTCTCGTCTTCTACGGCGCACCGACGTCGTGACCGAACGGTCGCCCGGCCTGTCGATCGGCGCGGTGCTGACCCGGTTGCAGGAAGAATTCCCCGACCTCACCCTCTCGAAGGTGCGGTTCCTCGATGCGCAGGGCCTCGTGTCACCCGAGCGTGCCGCGTCCGGTTACCGCCGGTATGCCGAGCGCGACGTGGACCGGCTGAGGTTCGTGCTGCGCTGTCAGCGCGACAAGTACTGGCCGTTGAAGGTCATCGCCGAGGCGCTGGACGCCTACGACCGCGGGCTGCGGCCCAGCGAGCACAGCGACGGGCCGCAGCCGCCGTCCGCGGAAACGGACCCGGCACTGGCCGCGGTGCACGGCGACACGGCCGCGGGGGAGCAGACGGTCCGGCTGACCCGTGCCGAGTTGCAGCGCGCGACCGGCCTGGACTCGCGTGCGCTGGCGGACCTGGAGTCATTCGGCCTGGTGCATTCGGATGCGGACAGCCTCTACACCGGGCTGGATCTGCAGGTCGCCCACGCGGCCGCGTCGCTGTTGTCCTACGGCATCGAGGCGCGCCACCTGCGCCCCTTCCGGCTGGCCGCCGAGCGGGAGGTCGCACTGGTCCAGGGACTGACCGGCGCATCCCACGAGGTCGATGCCGAAGGACTCGTCCGCCAGTGTCTCGAGCTGCACCTCGCGCTGGTGCGCGCCGACCTCGCACGGGAGTAGCGTTGTCGCTGTGAAACAGGTCGATGTGATGGGTGTGCGGGTCGAGATGCCGACCAACAAGCCGATCCTGTTGCTGCGCGAACGGGACGGCGAGCGATACGTGCCGATCTGGATCGGTGCCCCGGAAGCGACGGCGATCGCCTACGCGCAACAGGGTGTCACCCCGCCACGGCCGTTGACGCACGACCTGCTGCTGGATGTGCTGACCGGGCTGGGTCACGAGTTGTCCAGCGTGATGATCACCCGGATGGAGGACGGCATCTTCTACGCCGAGCTGGTGATCGACGGCGACCAGCGGATCAGCGCGCGGTCGTCCGATGCGGTTGCTGTGGCGTTGCGCGCCCAGGTGCCGGTCTTCGTCGACGAGGACGTGCTGGCCGAGGCCGGCGTCGACGTCCCGGTCGAGGAGGAGGACGAGGTCGAGCGCTTCCGCGAGTTCCTGGACAACGTGTCCGCCGAGGACTTCGAGGTCGGCGACGAGGGTCCGGAGGAATCATGACCCCGACTCGCAACCTTCACTTGAAGGTGAGGGACAGAAACGCGATCGCGACACGCGCCGCGGTCGTTGCGTCCACGCATGCCGGGCCATACGTTGGCGGAGCATCACGCGCGAGTTCGAGCAACCCAGCACGAGCCTCGCGGCGCATGCTGGAAATCGTTGGAGGATGTCGTGGTCAGCAAGGGTGAAGCACGTAGCGCGGTGTCGAGCGCGCCCGCTCCGATGCAGGAAGCGCTGTTCACGCACGACCTGCCCGAGGAGATGACCGACCAGGTCGGTTACCGCGGTCCGGCGGTGTGCCGCGCGGCCGGCGTCACCTATCGGCAGCTGGACTACTGGGCACGCACCGGGCTGCTGGAGCCGTCGGTGCGCAATCCGACCGGATCGGGCCACCAGCGCCTCTACAGCTTCCGCGACATCCTGGTCATCAAGGTCATCAAACGGCTGCTGGACACCGGCGTCTCGCTGCAGCAGATCCGTGTCGCGGTGACCGTCCTGCGCGAGCACGGCGTGTCCGAGCTGGCCGGCATCACCCTGATGTCGGACGGCGCGAGTGTCTACGAGTGCACGTCCGACGACCAGGTCATCGACCTGCTCCGCGGCGGACAGGGTGTCTTCGGCATCGCGCTCGGCTCGGTGTGGCGCGAGGTCGAAGGTTCGCTCTCGGAGCTGCCCGGCGAGCGCCCCGAGGACGAGGCGCCGGCGCCGCATCCCGGCGACGAGTTGCACGAGCGACGCAGCCGCCGCAACGCCGCCGGCTGACCCGGCAGCCACTGCCTCCGAAGACCCGCAGCGCGATGCTGCGGGTCTTCTCGTGCCATGGTGGTCGTCCAGGGCGACCGACGGGACCGGCCCGGATGTGCGCTCTGATAAATTGGCGCTTGCTGACGACACCGGGCGGGAGAGTTCCGCCATACCGGGTCGGACGCCGAAGGGGCAACCACCTCAGAACCTCTCAGGCGCCAGGACCGCCCGGCCGAGGCATCGCTGAAGGCACCGCCGGTGACGACAGTTGAGGACACTAACGTCATCGCACGACCCCGACCGAAGGTGCCGCCTCATGAGTGCTGTCGAGCTGCCCGACTTCCCGTCCCGCCACATCGGACCGACCGATGACGACATGTCGTCGATGCTCGGTCTGCTCGGTTACTCCACGATGGAGGATCTGCTCGCCACGGCGGTGCCCGGTGGCATCCGCGCCTCGGAGGCCCTCGCGGTTGACGCCGCCCCGTCCGAGCCGGCCGTGCTCGAGGAGTTGCGCGCCAAGGCCGACCGCAATCAGGTGCTCACCTCGATGATCGGCCTGGGCTACTACGGCACACACACTCCGGCAGTGGTGCGCCGCAACATCCTGGAGAACCCCGCCTGGTACACCGCCTACACGCCGTACCAGCCGGAGATCTCCCAGGGCCGGTTGGAGGCGCTGCTCAACTTCCAGACGGTCATCTCCGACCTGACGGGCCTGCCGACCGCCGGTTCGTCGCTGCTGGACGAGGCCACGGCGGTGGCCGAGGCGATGACGCTGATGCGGCGCGGGTCCAAGGCGGCCAAGGATGCCGTCCTGCTGCTGGACGCACAGCTGATGCCTCAGTCGATCGCGGTGGTGCAGACGCGCGCGACGGCGCTCGACATCGAGGTCGTGGTGGCCGACCTGCGTTCGGTCAACGACACCGAGGGGCTGCGTGCCGCGGCGGGGGAGCGCGACGTCTTCGGCGTCGTGGTCCAGTACCCCGGTGCTGACGGCGTCATCCACGACTGGCGGGCGCTGGCCGAGGCGGCGCACGAGGTCAAGGCGCTGGTGACCGTCGCGGCGGACCTGCTCGCGCTGACCCTGCTCACCTCGCCCGCCGAGCTCGGCGCGGACGTCGCGGTGGGCACCAGTCAGCGGTTCGGTGTGCCGATGGGCTTCGGCGGCCCCCACGCCGGTTACATGAGTGTCCGCACGGGCCTGGAGCGCACCATGCCGGGCAGGCTGGTGGGCGTGAGCGTCGACGCGGACGGCGCTCCGGCATACCGCCTGGCACTGCAGACCCGCGAGCAGCACATCCGCCGCGAGAAGGCCACCTCCAACATCTGCACCGCACAGGTCCTGCTGGCCGTGATGGCCTCGATGTATGCCGTGTGGCACGGCCCGGACGGCCTGCGCGACATCGCCCGCTCGGTGCACGGCAAGGCCGTCGGCCTCGCCGAGGCACTGCGCGGCGGCGGTGTCGAGCTGATCAGTGACAGCTTCTTCGACACGGTCACCGCCGTCGTCCCCGGCCGCGCCGACTCGGTGGTCGAGGCCGCGCTGCGGCGCGGCATCAACGTCTGGCGCGTCGACAGCGACCACGTGTCGGTCAGCGTCGACGAGACGACGACCGACGAGCAGCTGGCGGCCGTAGCCGCGGCATTCGGCGTCAACGCCCCGGTGCCGTCGGACGGCGGGCTGAGCTGGGACCAGAGCCTGGTGCGCACCGACGAGATCCTGACCCACCCGGTGTTCAGCGCCCACCACAGCGAGACCGCGATGCTGCGCTACCTGCGCGCGTTGGCCGACCGGGACTACGCCCTGGACCGCGGCATGATCCCGCTCGGATCGTGCACCATGAAGCTCAACGCCACCACCGAGATGGAGTCGATCACCTGGCCGGAGTTCGCGAACCTGCACCCGTTCGCGCCGTCCGCTCAGACCGAGGGCATCCGCGAGCTGATCACCGACCTCGAGCAGTGGCTGTGCGAGATCACCGGTTACGACTCGGTGTCGCTGCAGCCGAACGCCGGTTCGCAGGGCGAGCTCGCCGGGTTGCTGGCGATCCGCGGCTACCACGAGTCGCGCGGTGAGTCGGCGCGCAACGTGTGCCTCATCCCAGCCTCGGCGCACGGCACCAATGCCGCGTCCGCGGTGATGGCGGGGATGAAGGTCGTCGTCGTCAAGACCGCCCCGACCGGCGAGATCGATATGGACGACCTGAAGGGCAAGCTGAAGGAGCACGGCGAGGACCTGGCGGCCATCATGGTCACCTACCCGTCGACCCACGGCGTCTTCGAGGACACCATCTCCGAGCTGTGCTCGCTGGTGCACGAGGCAGGCGGCCAGGTCTACGTCGACGGCGCCAACCTCAATGCGCTGATCGGGCTGGCCCGGCCGGGCAAGTTCGGCGGCGACGTGTCGCACCTCAACCTGCACAAGACCTTCTGCATCCCGCACGGTGGCGGCGGTCCGGGCGTCGGCCCGATCGGTGTCCGCGAGCACCTGACGCCCTACCTGCCCTCGCACCCGTTCGCGGAGGAACTCACCGGGGAGACCGGGCCGGTGTCGGCCGCGCCATACGGCTCGGCGTCGATCCTGCCGATCTCCTGGGCCTATGTGCGTCTGATGGGCGGTGCGGGCCTGGCCACGGCGACCCAGGCGGCCATCCTGTCGGCCAATTACGTCGCCAAGCGGCTCGGCGCGCACTACCCGGTGCTGTATGCCGGCGAGGGCGGACTGGTCGCGCACGAGTGCATCCTGGACCTGCGCGGCCTGACCAAGGAGTCGGGCGTGACCGTCGACGACGTCGCCAAGCGTCTGATCGACTACGGCTTCCACGCGCCGACGATGTCCTTCCCGGTGGCCGGCACGCTGATGGTCGAGCCGACCGAGAGCGAGTCGCTGGAGGAGCTGGACCGCTTCTGCGACGCGATGATCGCCATCCGCGCCGAGATCCAGCAGGTCATGGACGGCAACGTCACGGCCGAGGAGTCGGTGCTGCGGCACGCCCCGCACACCGCCCTGTCACTGGCTGCGGACGATTGGACGCACCCCTACTCGCGCCGCGAGGCGGCATACCCCCACGGGGTGGACCCGCTGCGGAAGTACTGGGCACCCGTCCGTCGCATCGACGGTGCCTACGGTGACCGCAACCTGATCTGCTCGTGCCCGGCGCCGGAGGCGTTCGAGGACTGAGGAGTTCCTGGTCCGTCGTCGGAGCGGTGCCACGGGGCTGCCCGCCCGGTGGCACCGCAGCAGTGGCAGCCGGCTCAGTCCGGCCGGGCCGTCGTCAGGCAGAACGGGTGCCCGGCCGGGTCGAGGAGGACACGGAAGAGGTGAGGGGCCGGCTGAACCGATGCCTGGACCGCTCCGAGGGCCTCGGCCTCCGACACGGAGACGACCAACTCGTCGACCGCGATGTCCAGGTGCGCGATCGCCGGACCGTGGGGATCCGGCCAGATCGGGCGCCGGTAGTCGTCAACCCGCATGGCGGTGAGGAACACGTCGCCGACGGCCACCGCGACGACGGAGCCGTCCGGAGCCCGGAAGGCCTCGCGTCCACCGAGCAGCCGCCGATAGAAGTCGGCCAACGCGGGTGCGTCCGGACACTGGAGGGAGAAGGAGGCGAGCGCGCCGACCCGGCCGGTGATGTCATCCGTCATGGGAGCAGCCTCGCAGAGGACTCCGACAGCCCCACCGCCCGTCCCGGTCAGTCCGGCTCCGACCAGCCCGTCAGCCGCCAGCCGTCCCCGCGCAGCTCGGTCTCGGCGAATGCGCAATTGGCGAAAACCTCTGGTTTGACACCCGATTCGAAGGTCAGCAGGTTGCGGACGGCGAGAGTGAGTATGCCGCCGTGCGCGATGACCAGCACGGTCTCGCCGGGGTGGGCGTCGGCGATGTCGCCCAGCACCGTGTTGACCCGCGCGACCACTTCCTCGCCCGTCTCACCGCCCGGCACCCGCAGTGACAGGTCGTCGTCGAGCCAGCGCCGGAAGGTCGCGGCGAAGGGGTCGGTGTCGCGTGCGACGCCGTAGTGGTCGCCGACCGCGAACTCCTGCAGCCCGGTGCGGGTGGTCACGTCGACACCGAGCCGTGCGGCCGCGATCTCGGCGGTCTGGACCGCCCGGGCCATCGTGCTGCTGTAGACGTGGACGACGCGTCGGCCGTGCAACCGGTCGGCGAGCGCTGCGGCCTGCGCCCGGCCGTCCCGGGTCAGCGAGCCGCCTTCGCCGGACCAGGTCGTGCTCTCGTATGCCGCCTCGCCGTGTCGCGCGAGCAACACGGTCGCGGGGCAGTGCAGCATCGTCATGTCAACGTCACCTCAACGAGCTGCCACCGGCGCGCCGGCGCGGACAGCACTGAGGTAGTTGGCGATCCGGCCGATGGCTTCGGTGAGGACCTCCACGTCCGGCAGGGTCACCAGCCGGAAGTGGTCCGGCTCGGACCAGTTGAAGCCGGTGCCGTGGGTCACCAGGATCTTCTCCGCTTGCAGCAGATCGATGACGAACTGCTGGTCGTCCTCGATCGGGTAGACCGCCGGGTCGAGGCGGGGGAAGCAGTAGAGCGCGCCGCGGGGCTTGACGCAGCTGACCCCGGGGATCTCGTTGAGCAATCGCCACGCGGTCATGGACTGTTCGTAGAACCGCCCGCCGGGTCCGATGAGCTCGTTGATCGACTGGTAGCCGCCGAGCGCGGTCTGAATCGCGTGCTGACCCGGCACGTTGGCGCACATGCGCATGTTGGCCAGCAGGGTGAGGCCTTCCAGGAAATCGGCCGCGAGGTGCTTGGGTCCGGACACCATCAGCCACCCGGCGCGGTAGCCGCAGGCGCGGTAGGCCGTGGACAGGCCGCTGAAGGTCAGGCACAGCACGTCGTCACCGGCGAAGGTCGCGGCGTGGTGATGCACGGCGTCCTCGAAGAGGATCTTTTCGTAGATCTCGTCGACCATCAGCACCAGATCGTGCCGTCGGGCGATGTCGACCAGCCCCCGAACGGTGTCCTCGGAGTAGACGGCGCCTGTGGGATTGTTGGGGTTGATCACCACCAGAGCGTGGGTGTCGGCGGTGACCTTGGCCTCGATGTCGGCCAGGTCGGGGTTCCAGTCGTTCTCCTCGTCGCATCGGTAGTGCACCGGGGTGCCACCGGCGAGTGACACCGCGCCGGTCCAGAGCGGATAGTCCGGTGCTGGCACCAGGATCTGGTTGCCGTCGTCGACGAAGGCCTGCAGCACCATGCTGATCAGCTCCGAGACGCCGTTGCCGATGAAGACGTCCTCGACGGTGGTGTCGGTCAATCCGTGCGACTGGTAGTAGTGGGCCACGGCGGTCCGTGCCGAGTAGATCCCGCGGCTGTCGCTGTAGCCCTGGGATTGCGGCAGGTTGTGGATCATGTCGCGCAGCACGGCGTCCGGCGCCTCGAACCCGAACGGTGCGGTGTTGCCGATGTTGAGCTTCAGGATGCGGTGACCCTGGGCCTCCAGCTTCTCGGCCTCCACCAGGATCGGTCCGCGCACGTCATACCGGACGTCCTGGAGCTTCTTGGACTGTTTGATGGGCCGCACCACACCAGTTTCCCACGGGAAGGAGCACGTCGGCGGCAGTGTCCGCGGCGTGGCCCGGTGTCACGCCACCGCGTCGGTGTGGACCTGCAACGTCGAGCCGTGCGCAGTCTTGCGGACCCGGATCTGAGCTTGTATGCGGGTGCGGAGTTCGTCGACGTGGCTGACGATGCAGACGGTGCGGCCACCAGCGCGCAGACCGTCCAGAACGTCCAGCACCTGCTCGAGGCTGTCCTCGTCGAGGGAGCCGAACCCCTCGTCCACCAGCAGCGTCTCGAGCCGGCGCCCGCCGGCCGCCTCCAGGACGGCGTCGCCGAGCCCGAGCGCGAGGGCCAGGGACGCGATGAACGACTCACCTCCGGACAGCGTCGCCGTGTCACGAGTGGTGCCGGTCCAGGCATCACGCACGCGCAGGCCGAGCCCGCTCTTGCTGCCGTGCGCAGCGCGCTCGTCGGTGTGCTCCAGCTGGTAACGGCCACCGGTCATCACCTGCAGTCGCTCGTTGGCCAGCGCGGTCACCGACTCCAGCCGGGCGGCCAGCACGTATGCCGTCAGCCGCATGCGCATCGTGTTGTCGCCGGAGCCGGTCACCGCCGTGGCGACCGAGGTGGCCACCGACAACTCCTCCTGCAGCGTGGCGTGCTCTGCGTCGTGGGCAGCGAGTTCGGCACCGATGCGCTGCAGGGTGGTGAGGGCGCGGCGCACCTCTGCGACGGCATCGCGGGTGTGCCGGGCGGTCCGCTCGGCAACGGCCAGTTCTGCGGCGACGGTGTCGCAGTCGGCAGGGGGAGCTGCGACTGCCGCAGCGACCTCCGGTTGTTCGAGGACCCCGGTGGCGCGTTCCTCGTCGGAGCGAGCCCGCTCGAGCATGGCCTGCACCTGCCGGACGTCGTGCTCGTCGAGCCGTGCCGCCGCCGCGGCGGCCTGGTCCGCGAAACCGGTGTGCTCCAGCACGGTGTCGAGTTCCTGGCGCGCCGTGGCGAGCTCGGCGGCCGCAGCGCGTTGTGCTGCTGCGGCGGCCACCAACCGGTCGAGCAGCGCGACGCATTCCCGGTGGGTCGCGACCGGATCGGCCGTCGCGTCGAGGTCCTGGGCTCCCGGCGCGCAGCCGCAGACGTCGTCGTGCTCGCGGCCCATCTGCCGCGTGCGTGTGTCGAGGGCCGCTCGTTGCTCCTGCAACGCCTCGACACGTGCGGAGGCCAGCTGCACAGCCTCCTCTGCGGTGCGAGCCGCATCCCGAGCAGCGTGCCACTCGGCGTCGAACGCCGCGAGCTGATCGTCGACCACCTGCAGTTGCCGGACCGCAGACTGGGCGGCAGCCGCGCGGTCGGCGATCTCGTGGCGACCTGGGGTCAACGAACCGGCGAGTTCGACCAGCGCCGCCGACAACGCCTCGGAGGCGACCTTCGCTTCGTCGGTCGCCATCGCCGCGTCACCGAAGCCGTCGAGCGCCGCCGCGGCCCGAGCATGTGCACTCTCGGTCGCAGCGCGCAGCTCGATGCGCAACTGCAGCACCCGCTGCCGGTCCGCGCCGACCTCGTCGAGCGGCTCCGCGTCGGTCGCGGCCAGGATGCCGATCGCCTCCAGCGCCGCCCGGCTGGAACTGTGTGCGCGCCCCACGGTGGTGGACCAGGCACTGCCCGCGCGTTCGGCGGCGGTCAGTGCGGTCCCGGCCGCGTGTTCCGCAGCTGCGACCTGCTCGGCGTCGACATGACCATCGGCGCGGCGAGCGAGTCGGGGGTGGTCGGGCGAACCGCACACGGGGCACGGGTCCCCGTGGCCCAGGTCGGCGGCCAGTTCGGCGGCGATGCCGTCGACGCGTGCGGTCCGCAGGCGGAGCACCTCGCGCTCGGCCGCCGCCCAGCGCCGCTGGGTCTGTCGGTGGCGGTCACCGGCGGCGATCGCGGCGTCCACGTCGCTCGTCGCAGCGTCGAGCGCCTGGCACGCGAGATCGACCTCGCGGTGCAGGCGATCCCAGTGCGGGTGCGCAGTTGCCGCCGCTTGCACCGCGGCGCGGCGTGCGTCGAGGTCCTCCAGCTGGCGTCCGGCCGCGGCCACAGCGGCGCGGCGACGGTCCACCTCCGCCGTGGCCTCCTCGACGGCGGTGCGGGCCGCTTCGAGCTGGCCGGCGACGTCGTCTTGGTGCCGGCGCAACTCGGCGTGCCCGGCCAGTGCGGCTCCGCTCGCTTCGGCCCGCTCGGCGAGCGGCATGAGCGCCGACTCCGACAGAGCGCTCTCGGCCGACGGCTCCGGCACACTCCAGGCGGCGCGCCGGACGAGCTCGTGGCGTCGGAAGTCGGCGTCCTGCCGGGCAGCATCGTGCGCTGCCCGGCGGCGGGTGAGCGCCACGATCGCCGGAGTGCACCGGTCCGCCCGCTCGGCCAGCTTCAGCCGATCACGTGCTGCGCGCACCCGAGGGCGTTCGGCGGCGACCCGGTCCATGGTCTGCTGGGCGGCCCTGGCCTGCCGCTGCAGACCGGCCAGGGTCTGCTCGGCCTGTAGCCGGCCGCGCCACCGGTCGACGTCGCCCGCCGCGGTATCCGCAGCGGCCAAGGCGGTCGTCAGCGCCTCGGAGAGCGTCGTGGTGAGCCGGTCGAGTGCCGCCGCGTTGCCGTCCCAGGCTGTGTCGTGCGTGGCCGGCTCGTCCGTGCCGGTGACCTCCAGCTCGGTGACCTCCAGCTCGGTGATCGCTTCCGCCGCGCGAGCCAGCAAGGCCGCACGACGGGCCTGCGCCTCGATCGCGCGCGCTTCCAACGCCTTGCGGTGTGCGGTGAGCCATTGCTCGAGGGCCGCGAAGTCGCTGATGTCGAACAGCCGCTCGAGCAACCGCCCGCGATCGTCGGGTTTGGCGCGCAGGAAGGCCGTGAACTCGCCCTGCGGGAGCAGCATGACCTGTGCGAACTGGGGCAGGCCCATGCCCAGCAGGTCACCGATCGTCTGGGCGACCTCGTCATGGCGAGTCCCCACCGTCTGCCAGGCGCCGTTGCGGCGCTCCTCGAGCGTCACACTCCCGCGCTGTGTGCGAGTGCCGGAGCCGCGCTTCTTGGGCACCTGGTGCTCGGGGGACCGCCGGACCCGCAGGCGGCGGTCACCCACACCGAACTCCAACTCGACCTCGGGTCGCACACCGGGATCGGCGTGGTCGCTGCGCAACGTGTCGCGTCCCTGCATCCGGCCGCCCGGCACGCCGCCGAACAGCGCGAAGCAGATGCCGTCCAGGATGCTGGTCTTGCCGGCGCCCGTCGGACCGTGGATGAGGTGCAGACCTGCGGCGGCCAGGTCGTCGAAATCCACCCATTCGGTGCCGGCAAACGGCCCGAACGCCTGCAGCCGGAGCCGGTGCAGTCTCATGAGCCGGGCCCCTTCGAACTGTCCGAGCAGCGAGTCGACGGAAGGCTCCGTGTGGTGTTCATGCCGCACCGGTGTCGCCCACGGTGTGGACGCGGTCGGGGCCGTCCTGTGCGGCGCGTTGCAGGCGGGTCTGCTCCAGGGCCTGCCGCAACAGGCTGCGTTCGGCGTCGGTGGCGGACGCGCCGCCGCGTGTGTGCTCCAAGAAGTCGCAGCACAGGTCCAGCGTCTCCTTACCGGCGACCTTGCTGGTGTAGCGGTGGTCCCGCAACTGCCGCACGGGCTGGTCGAACAGCAGCTGCACGGTGTGCGGGAACCGTCGACGCAGTTGCTCCATGGCCCCGAGCGGTCGGTTGCTGTCGGTCAAGGTGACCTGGCACCAGGCGCTTTCGGCCGACGTCAGCCCGGGGTCCGCGAGCAACACGTCGAGGGTGCCGCGCAGCTTGGCCAGTGGCCGCGTCACGGGCGCCTCGATCAACGTGGTGGTCACTGCCGGGTCGCCGGAACCGATCTCCAGGAGCACCGAACTCTTCCGGTGACCGGTCTCGGAGAACGACATGGCCACCGGTGAGCCGCTGTAGCGGCCGACGCCGGCCACGTCCTGGGCGCCGTGAAGATGGCCGAGGGCGGCATACGCGACGCCGTCGAACGTGGCGGCCGGCACGGCACTGGCACCGCCGACGGTGATGTCCCGCTCGGAGTCACAGGTCGCCGACCCGACGACGAAGGCGTGCGCCATCACGACCCCGGGCACGTCGCGGCCGGCCAGATCGGTGTGCACGCGCCGCATCGCGGCGCGCAGCACACCGGCGTGGGTGGCCTCCGTGGCGTCGAGAGCCGAGCAGGACAGCGACGGCTCGAGGTAGGGCAGGGGGTAGACGGCCACGCCGTCCAGCAGGACCGGTGATCCGACCGACGCCGGGTCCGTGCGGATGTGGACGCCGCCGTGCGCCAGCACCCGGGAGCCGAAGCCGAGCCGCACGGCCGAGTCGTGGTTGCCGGCCGAGATCACCACCGTCGCACCGGCGTCGCGCAGCCGCACCAGGGTCTCATCGAGCAGTTGCACGCTGCCGGGGCCGGGCAGTGCCCGGTCGTAGACATCGCCGGAGACCAGCACTGCGTCGATGCGCTCGGTGCGCACCACCTCCACCAGGTGGTCGAGGTATGCCGCCTGAGCCTGCTCCAGTGAGGCGCCGTGGAAGCTGCGTCCCAGGTGCCAGTCGGAGGTGTGAATCAGGCGCATGGCAGCAGGGTAAGAGCCACCGCCGACAGCGTCCGGCAGCATCCTCGGCGTGTGGCGGATCGTCCGCATGACGAGGACAGCCGCGTTTTTCCGCCGGTCGGCCGGAGAATGTGCAAGCGTGTCGTCACGCCGGTCGCCAGGAGGAGGCTCTGATGGGCAAGGAAGTCGCCGCCACGTCATACACCCGCGAGCAACGACAGCGGTATCGCGAGAAGGTGCGGCAGGACCTGGACGTCTTCGAGCGGATGCTGCACACACACAGCTTCGACTTCGAGCGCCAGCTGACCGGGATGGAGATCGAGCTCAACCTCGTCGGCGACGATCTGCAACCGGCGATGAGCAACGCCGACGTACTGACCAGCATCGCCGACGAGGACTACCAGACCGAGCTCGGGCAGTACAACATCGAGCTCAACGTCAGCCCGCGTCCGTTGCCCGGCGATGCAGCGCTGCAGCTGGAGAAGGATCTGCGTGACAGCCTCAACCGCGCCGAGCAGCAGGCCAACGCGGCCGGCGCCCAGATCGCGATGATCGGCATCCTGCCGACGCTGATGCCCGAGCACTTCACCACCGAGTGGATGAGTGCCAACGCTCGCTACGCGGCGCTCAACGAGGCGATCTTCGCCGCGCGGGGCGAGGACATCTTCATCGACATCGAGGGCTCCAGCGGGGATCGGCTGGCAATGTTCGCCGATTCCATCGCGCCGGAATCGGCCTGCACCTCGGTGCAGCTGCACCTGCAGGTGCAGCCCCATCGCTTCGCCGATCACTGGAACGCTGCGCAGGCGATGTCCGCGGTGCAGCTGGCGATCGGGGCCAACTCGCCCTATTTCTTCGGCAAGGAACTGTGGCACGAGAGTCGGGTGCCGCTGTTCGAGCAGGCGACCGATACCCGCGCCGTCGAACTGAAGAATCAGGGCGTGCGCCCGCGGGTGTGGTTCGGGGAACGGTGGATCACCTCGATCTTCGACCTGTTCGAGGAGAACGTCCGCTACTTCCCGGCGCTGCTGCCCGAGTCCACCGACGAGGACCCGGTGGCGGTGTTCGAGGCGGGCGACGCGCCGCAGCTGGCCGAGCTGCGGTTGCACAACGGCACCGTCTATCGCTGGAACCGCCCGATCTACGACATCGTGGACGGCAGCCCGCACCTGCGGGTCGAGAACCGCGTGCTGCCGGCCGGCCCGACGATCGTCGATTGTATGGCGAACAGTGCCTTCTACTACGGAGTCGTGCGGACACTGGCCGACTCCGACCGTCCGGTGTGGACGCGGATGAGTTTCGCGGCCGCGGAGGACAACTTCGCGGGCTGCGCTCGTCGCGGGATCGACGCCAAGGTCTACTGGCCGGGCTCCGGTGAGGTGCGCGCCGACGAACTCACTCTGCGGCACCTGCTGCCGATGGCGGACGAGGGCCTGAAGTCATGGGGCGTCGCCACCGAGGTGCGTGACCGCTACCTCGGCGTCATCGAGGAGCGCTGCCGCACCGGCCAGAACGGCGCGTCGTGGCAGATCGACTGCGTGCGGGCCCTGGAGGCCAAGGGCAAGGATCGCGCCAGCGCACTGGTGGAGATGCTGCGCCACTACCTGGACAACATGCACGGTGGGGAGCCGGTGCACACCTGGAAGCTCCCTTGATGGCTACCCTGCGAGGTCCCCGCCGGTGTTCCACCGCTGGATGCACGGTGTGCCGTGGTAGAAGCCGAGGGTCGACAGCGACCCGGCATTGAGGATGAGTTGGGCGCCCATCCGCGCCTCCTGCCGCAGGAAGATCGCGGCGAAGATCCGCAGTGAGTGGCCGTGCGCGACGAGAGCGACGTTGCCGATCTCCATGAGCGGCACGACGCGGCGCACGACGTGGCTGACGCGCGCCGCGACGTCCTCGACCGTCTCCCCGGGGGTGGCACCCGGCTCGACGCCGTCGGCGAAGATCTCCCACGACGGATCGCCGAGCTTCTCGCGGATCTGCGGCGTCGAAAGTCCTTCGTACGCACCGTAATCCCACTCGCGCAGGTCGTCGTCATACCGCAGGTCGGTCAGCCCGGCGAGCTCGGCGGTGCGACGCGCCCGCTGCATCGGGCTGCAGAACGTCGCGACGACATCCAGCTCGGCGACCTGATCGCGAAGTTTGCGCGCATCGGCCTCGCCTTCGGGCAACAGCGGGAGGTCGGTGGTCCCGGTGTGGCGCCCGTTGCGCGACCATTCGGTCGCTCCGTGCCGGATCAGGACGATGCTGTGCTCGGAGTGTGCGCTCAACGCGTGCCCCTCCTTCGCCCCACCCCACGAGGTCCTCCGCTCCTTCGTCGGGTCACGCGTTTCGCCCAGAATTCGTTGAAACGCTCGCTTCGCTCGCTCACCATGACCACGGTACTGGCAGTCTTGGAGCATGACGACTCAGCCTTCGGACGCCCACCGCTCCGTCACCATCGCCCGCACCGCACCCGGCACGTTCCGCGCGACCAACGCGCGCGGCGGCACGTTCGACTTCGGCAGCGGGGGAGACGACCAGTTCACCCCGGTCGAGTTGCTGCTCACCGCGATCGCCGGGTGCACCGGCATCGATGTCGACATCTTCACCACCCGCCGCAGTGAGCCGACCCGCTTCGAGGTCGTCGCGGAAGGGGACAAGCTGCGCGACGAACATGGTAATCACATGGGCCCGATCGACGTGACGTTCCGGATCGCCTTCCCCGAGGGCACCGACGGCGACGCGGCCCGGGCGGTGCTGCCCGACGCGATCCAGAAGTCGCACGAGCGGCTCTGCACGGTCAGCCGCACCGTGGCGCTCCCCACCGAGGTCACCATGCACCAGGCGGACTGACGTGCCACGGCACGTCGTGCTGCTGCGGGCGGTCAATGTCGGCGGACGCTGGGTGAAGATGCAACGCCTGCGCGAGGTGCTCACTGCGGAGGGGTTCGACGACGTGCAGACGCACATCCAGAGCGGCAACGTGCACGTCGGCACTCCCATGCGCAGCCCGGTGAAGCTCGCTGTCGCGTTGGAGAAGCTGCTTCAGGCCGAGTTCGGTTTCGCCATACCGTGTGTCGTCCGCAGCCCGGCACAACTGCGGGCGGTCGCCGCGTATGCCGACGGCTTGTCGGACCCGTTGGCCGGCGACACCCTGCGCCGCTACGTCACCTTCTTCCGGGAGCCGTTGCCGCAGGACCGCGCCGCGGAGTTGGCGCAGTGGTCCGAGCCGGGCGAGCGGCTGCACCCCGACGGTGCCGAATTGCACTGGTGGCTGGCCAAACCGACCCATGAGGCGAAGGTCTCGAATGCGCGTCTGGAGCGGGGTGGCGTGGTCGCCACCACGCGTGATCTGAAGGTGGTGCGCGCCCTCGCCGACAAATGGGGCGGCTGACGCTCGCGGGTCGTACGGTGGGCTCATGGCTCGCTACTTCGACGTGCATCCTCGGGACCCCCAGCCGCGCAGCATCGCGCAGGCCGTGCAGATCCTGCGCGACGGGGGCCTGATCGCCTATCCGACGGACTCGTGCTTCGCGCTCGGGTGCACGCTGGGCAATCGTGATGGTCGTGACCGGATCGTGCGCATCCGGCAGTTGAACGACAAGCACAACTTCACCCTCATGTGTCGCGACTTCGCCCAGCTCGGGCAGCTCGTGCACGTCGACAACCGGGTCTTCCGGGCGATCAAGTCGGCGACGCCCGGGCCCTACACGTTCATCCTGCCGGCGACGTCGGAGGTGCCGCACCGGCTGCAGCAACCGAAGAAGAAGACGGTCGGTGTCCGCATCAGCGATCACCCGGTCGCGCGTGCGCTGGTCGCCGAACTCGGCGAGCCGATCATGACCAGCACGCTGCTGCTGCCGGACGAAGAGGACCCGTTGACCGACGGCTGGCAGGTGAAGGACGCACTCGACCACCAGGTCGACGCCGTGATCGACTCCGGCGAGTGCGGCATCGAGCCGACGACCGTCGTCGACTTCTCCGACGGGTATGCCGAGGTCGTCCGAGTCGGCGCCGGCGACCCCACTCCGTTCGAGGCATGACCTATCTGCCGCCCGGCCCGGTCGCTGCGGCGGTTGCCGAAGTGGCGTCACGCGCCGACGGCCCGCCGCTCAACGCCGCGTTGCGGGTCACCTGCAGCTTCCATCCTGACCGGTGGGCCTCGCCCGGGTCGTCCGACCTCGTCATCGAACGTCTTGCCCGCGAAGGGATCTACACGTCACAGTTCGTGACGGGCACGAGCAACGGTGGCCTGACCGCGTTCCGGGGTGGCGACCGGTTCCGCTGGGAGCAAAGGATGTTCGGTGGCGTGTATGACGGTGCCGACCCGGAGCTGCGCCCGAAGTACGGCGCGTTGAATCACCGGCTCCGCAGCACGGGTGGGTCGCCGCGGTTCGGGTCCGCATACATCCGGCTGGCGGCGCACACGCTGGAACGCACCACGTTCTGCTACCCGGACAGTTTCGACAGTCCAGCGAACTTCGGTGTGGCAGCGTCCTGTTCGCTCACTGAGCTCGCAGACGCAGACGGTCGGGATCTGCTCGACGACTACGTCGAGGCGCACGTGCACGGTCACATCGAGCTGGCGACCGACGTCGAGGCGATGGTGCTCGATCCGAGTTTCCGCGGCACAACCGTCGAAACGGCGTCCCGGCAGCTGCCGTGCCCGGTCGAATGGCACCAGGGGTTCGTGGCCAACATGGCCGACATCGTCGCCCACCCGGCGTTTCGAGGCCCCGAAATCGTGGCTCTGGCAACGGAGTACGCGCTCGGCGGCGAGTTGACACCGCGACGCGTCGGTGACGTGGCGCGGACCGGGAAGCACCACCCGCAGGCGGTCAAACAGCTGTGGCACTACGTCGCCAGGTTCGGCACCGCGGAAGGTCGCCGCACGCGGGTCGCTGGCTAGAGTTGCACGCATGACACGTGCTCTGGTGGTGACGAAGCCGGGTGACCGGTCCGTGCTCGAGGTGCAGCAGGTCGACGTTCCGCCGCCGGGGCCGGGTGAGGTGCAGGTGCGGGTCGCCGCGGCGGGCGTGAACTTCATCGACGTCTACCAGCGTCAGGGCGTCTACCCGATGCAGACGCCGTTCGTGCTCGGCCAGGAGGGCGCCGGCACCGTCGAGGCCATCGGCCCGGAGGTGACCGACGTTGCGGTGGGTGATCGCGTCGCGTGGGCCGGGCCGATGGGTAGTGCCGCGGAGCTGGCCGATCTGCCCGCTGCCCGGGTGGTCCCGGTGCCCGACGGACTCGACCTGGACATCGCTGCGGCGGCGATGCTGCAGGGCATGACGGCCCACTACCTCGTCACCTCCACCTGGCCGGTGCAGTCGGGACAGATCGCCCTCGTCCATGCGGCGGCCGGGGGAGTGGGCCAGTTGCTGGTGCAGCTGATCAGCGGCCGCGGTGCCGCAGTGATCGCGACGGCCGGGAGCGACGAGAAGCTGGACATCGCACGGCAGCTCGGCGCCGACCACACGATCAACTACCGCCGATTCAGCGGCGACGCGCTGGCCGAGGAGGTTCGTCGCCTGGCCGGCCGCGGCGTCGACGTCGCCTACGACGGTGTCGGCAGGGCCACCTTCGACGCGTCCCTGAAGTCGTTGCGGCCGCGGGGCATGGGCGTGCTGTTCGGCGGCGCGAGCGGGCAGGTCGACCCGCTCGACCTGCAGGTCCTCAACCAGTTGGGCTCACTCTTCGTCACTCGTCCGACGCTCGCGTCCTACGTCGCCGATCGTGAGGAGTTGTTGTGGCGCTCCGCCGAGATCCTCGGCGCCCTTGCCGGCGGCACGCTGACCCTCGAGGTCGGCGGCCGGTTCCCGCTCGGTGACGCGGCGGCCGCCTACGAGGCGCTGGAGGGGCGCAGCACCACCGGCAAGCTGCTGCTGATTCCCTGACCGGTCGCCGGCGCGCTGCGCCGATGACGCCGCGAGCCCTCGACTTGAAATATATATAGTCAATGCATATAGTTCTGGATGGTTCTGAAGTCGTCCAGATGTGCAAGGAGCGAAGCAGTGAGTCATCCTGCGGCCGCTGAGAAGCAACGGCCTTCCATGTTCAACCAGCCGAAGGCGGTGTATGCCGTCGCCTTCGCCTGTGTCGTGTCGTTCATGGGTATCGGTCTGGTCGACCCGATCCTGCCGGCCATCTCGGAGCAGCTGCACGCGACGCCAAGCCAGGTGACGCTGCTGTTCACCAGCTACCTGGTCGTCACCGCTGTCGCGATGCTCATCACCAACGCGGTGTCCAGCCGCATCGGTGCGAAGAAGACGCTGATCGCCGGGCTGGCGCTCATCGTGGTGTTCGCGGGGCTGGCCGGCGCGGCCGGTTCGATCAACGGCATCGTCGGCTTCCGGGCCGGCTGGGGCCTGGGCAACGCGCTGTTCATCGCGACTTCGCTGGCGGTCATCGTGTCCTCCGCGACCGGCGGGTTCGCCGGCGCGATCATCCTCTACGAGACGGCGCTCGGCGTCGGTATCGCCTGCGGCCCGCTGCTCGGCGGACTGCTCGGCGAAATGTCTTGGCGTGGACCGTTCTTCGGCGTCTCGGTGCTGATGCTCATCGCGCTGATCGCGACCGTCTTCTTCCTGCCGGAGACCCCGAAGCCCGCGACGCACACCTCGGTGCTCGCCCCGCTGAAGGCGCTGACCCACCGTGGCCTGCTGACCATGGGTGTCGCGGCGCTGTTCTACAACTGGGCGTTCTTCACCATGCTCGGTTACGCGCCGTTCCCGATGAAGCTGTCGGCGATCCAGCTCGGCTTCGTCTTCTTCGGCTGGGGCATCCTGGTCGCGATCTTCGCTGTCTTCGGTGCGCCGTGGCTGCAGCGTCGTTTCGGCACTGCCCCAACGTTGTATGCCGCCCTCACCCTCTTCGCGGTCGACCTGGCGATCATCGCGATCTGGCCGACCCACCGCACGGTACTGATCTGCGCCGTCATCGCGGCCGGCATCTTCATCGGCATCAACAACACGCTGACGACCCAGGCGGTCATGGTGATCTCGCCGGTCGAGCGACCGGTCGCCTCGGCGGCATACGGCTTCGTCCGCTTCATCGGCGGCGGTCTCGCCCCGTTCGTCGCCGGCAAGTTGGTCGAGCACTACAACCTGCACCTGCCGTTCGCCATCGCTGCGGTGACCGCGGTCCTGGCGGCTGTTCTGCTGAGCACGGCGCACCGCACGCTGGCTGCCGCCGACAAGGGTATGGACGAGGACGGTCACCACGTCGCAGGAGCCGACTCGCCCGAGCAGATCTCTCACGAGGTCGGCGACGAATTCGGTGGCGCCGCAGGCGCTTTGGATGACTACGAGCGTGAGGAGGAGCGCAGCATCGACCCAGTGCGGTGATCGCTGTCCATCCTCCCCGGGCTCGTGAGAAGCTGAGTTCATGAGCCACACTCCAAACCCGTTGACCGAGCAGGACGTCGAACTTCTCCGCAAGGAGTTCGACGCCCGCTCGGTCAATCGCTTGTTCCAGAACGCCGTGACGAGCACTCCGATCACGCAGGTCGCGCTCGACCGGTCGGTCGTCACCCGCATCGACCGGTCCATGTCGCACCGGCTCGACAAGTGGCCGGTGACCAACCAGCAGAAGAGCGGCCGTTGCTGGATGTTCGCCGGTCTCAATCTGCTGCGCGCCGGTGTGATGGAGAAGCTGGGCGTCAAGGACTTCGAGCTCTCGCAGAACTACCCCCTCTTCTGGGACAAGCTCGAGCGCTGCAACTACTTCCTGCAGTCGATCGTCGAGCTGTCCGACCGTCCCTCGGACGACCGCACGCTGTCCTTCGTGCTGGAGGACGTGATGGGCGACGGCGGGCAGTGGAACATGTTTGCGGCACTTGTCACCAAGCACGGCGTCGTGCCCAAGTCGGTGATGCCGGAGACGGAGTCGTCGTCCAACACGGCGGCGATGAACAAGAGTCTGCGCAGCCTGTTGCGTCAGGCCGCGCGGGACATCCGGGTGGCAGGCGACGATGCTGCCGTCGAGCAGATCCGCTCGCGGGTGATGTCGGCGGCCTACCGGATCCTGGCCATTCACCTGGGTACGCCGCCCACCGAGTTCGAGTGGCAGTGGACCGATGACGAGGGCGAGTTCCACCGCGACGGGATGTTGACACCGGCGGAGTTCCGCGATCGCTATCTCACCGTCGACGTCAATGACTACGTGTGTTTGGTGGACGACCCGCGTTCGACCAGCCCTCGCGGCCGCACCTTCACCGTCGACCATCTGGGCAACATCGTCGGCGGAGCGCCGGTGCGTTACCTCAACGTCCCGTCGGACACCTTGAAGACGCTGGCGGCCGAGGCGATCAAGTCCGGTGAGCCGGTCTGGTTCGGCTGTGACGTGGGACAGATGATGGAGCGCGAGGCCGGTGTCTGGGACGCGGCGCTGTTCGATTTCGCCGGCATCTACGACACCAGCTTCGAGCTGGACAAGGCAGCGCGGCTGGAGTTCCACGAGACGCTGATGACGCACGCCATGCTGTTGACCGGTGTCGACCTGGACGGTGACACACCGCGCAAGTGGCGTGTCGAGAACTCCTGGGGTGACGAGCGGGCCGACAAGGGCTTCTACACGATGAACGACTCGTGGTTCGGGGAGTACGTCTTCGAGATCGCCGCGCGACGCGACAGCCTGCCGGCCGAGCTGCAGGATGCGTTGAACGCCGAGCCGATCGTGCTGCCCGCCTGGGATCCGATGGGCTCGCTCGCCTAGATGGATCAGACGACACGCCACCAATTCACTTCGTTCGACGGCACCCAGCTCGTATGGCGCGAGCTGGGTGACGGCCGGCCGGTCGTGCTGATCCACGGCTTCGTCTCCAACGCATTGACCAACTGGATCCGCTACGGCCACGCGGAAGCCATTGCCGAGCAAGGCTTCCGGGTGATCATGCCGGACCTGCGCGGCCACGGCGACAGTGCGCAACCGCACGACGCGGCGGCATACCCGCCGGACGTGCTGGCCATGGACGGCGCAGCGCTCGTGGAGCACCTCGGCCTGACCGACTACGACCTCGGCGGCTACTCGCTCGGCGCGCACACCACCATCCGGATGGTGCTACGCGGTGCCCGGCCGGCGCACGTGATCACCGCGGGGATGGGGCTGGCCGGCATCGAGAACCTCAAGACGCGTGATGACGTCTACGAGACCGCGTTCGACCTCGATCAGGAGGTCGACAAGCGGTCGGCCGCCGGTAAGGCGCGCATCTTCATGCGGCAGACCGGTTCCGACCCGGTCGCCCTGCGCGGTGTCTGGCGCTCCAGTGTGCGCACCGATCCGGCTGAGCTGGCAAAGGTGTCGCAGCCGCTGCTCGCGGTGTGCGGTGCCCAGGACGACGACCACCGCGAGGGCGCCGAGCGGCTTGCGCATGCCGTGCCGCACGGCACCTTCGTGGAGATCCCCGGCAACCACATGAGTGCCGTTGCCGATCGCGCGCTGGGTCGCACGATTGCTGACTGGCTGGGCTCGCCGGACACATGACAGACGCCGATTACGACGGTTCTCCGAGGCGTACGCGAAACAGAACGAGACCGGCCTGTTCAACGCCTACTACGAGAAGCCAGCGATGCTGCGTCTCGCCGGGGACGTCTCCGGACGGCGCATCCTCGATGCGGGATGCGGCTCGGGTCCCACGACGGCCACCCTCCGTGACGCCGGGGCTCACGTTCACGGCTTCGACCGAAGCGCCGCCATGATCGAGTTGGCACGCGCCCGCCTCGGCCCGGAGGTCGACCTGCGTGTCGCCGACCTCGCTGAGCCGCTGCCGTACGGCGATGCGGAGTTCGACGATGTCATCGCCTCGCTCGTGCTGCATTACCTGGATGACTGGTCCGCGCCGCTCGCCGAGATCCGGCGTGTGCTCAAGCCAGGTGGTCGACTGCTGGTGTCGGTGAACCACCCCGTTATCTTCCCGGTCGTCCATCCCGACCTGGACTACTTTGCCATGACGAAGTACACCGAGGACTACGAGTTCTCCGGGCACACAGTGTGGCTGACGTTCTTCCACCGGCCACTGCACACCATGACGGACTCCTTCACGTCCGCGGGCTTCCGAATCACTACTATCAGCGAGCCACCACCGGCGCCGAACACTCCCGTGGAACTGCTCCCGGACGGCTTGGACGAAGGCAAGTCGTTCCTGTGCTTCCTCTTCTTCGTCCTCGAGGCCGTCTAATCCTGGGGCGCGACGTTCGCGGTCGCGTTCGTGGCGTCGGAGCCAGACAGCGGCCGAGAGCTGGTTTCACGCTGCTGCGGCGTGGTGTCCGGGCATGCGCCCGGGTGTGAGGTCCCAGTGGACGCCGTCGGGTCGGACCTCGGCCATGTAACCCTGCCGGTGGACGGTGTGGTGGTGGCGGCTGCACAGGAGTGCGGAGTTGATGACGGAGGTGTGGCCGCCGGCCCACCAGGGGGTGAGGTGGTGGATTTCGCAGAATCCGGGTGGTCGGTCGCAGCCGGGGAAGGTGCAACCCCGGTCGCGCAGGATGACTGCGGCCCGGATGGCTTTGGTGGCCAGGCGTTGTCGGCGGCCGACGTCCAGGGGGGCGCTGGGTCCGCCGAGGACGGCGGGGATGAGGTCGGCGGCGCAGGCCAGGCGGCGGGCGGCGCCGGCGTCGAGGACGTCCCCGGTGGTGGTGGTTGCCCCGTCACTGCCGTGGGTCAATGTTTCCAGGTTCATGGTCAGGAGCACGGTGGCTGCGGCGGCTTGGACGCCTTCCCCGGTCGCGGCGCGGGCGCCGGCACCGACCAGGTCCATGAGGGCGTCGACGCGGCGTTTGCCGGGGGACCGTTCGTCCCGCACCGGCTCCTGGCTGTCGTTGGTGGGTTTCGCGGGCTTGGGTGCGGAGGTGGCCGTGATCGCGTCTTTGAGGATTGCGGCGTTGGCGGGTGCCAGTTCGGCGACGACCCGGGTCATCCCGGTGGGGGTGGTGCCCCAGGACAGGGTTTCGACCCGTTCGAGTTTTTCGTCTTCGCGGGAGAGTTGGTCGGGGGCGAATCGGGCGAGGATCCGCCGGGTCAGCAGGGTCAGCCCGGCGCATCCGAGGCCGGGGTCGATCTGCAGGTACCAGCCGAGGATTTCGTCGCGGTCGGCGGTGGGGATCACGGGTGCGATTTTGTCGGCTTGGGTCAGCGCGGTTCGGGCGGATTCCACCGAACAGGTCCCTTGCCGTAACGCTTGCGTGATGACGGTGTTCTTGCGGTGCTGGCAGGCGTCGGCCACTGCTGCCATCGCCCGGATCGTGCGCGGTTCGACCAGCACCCCACCGCCCTGTCCGTGCGCGGCCTGTGCGGTGAGGTGTCCGGTGATCCAGTGACTGGTGGTGGCCGCATCCGAGGGTGACACGACACCCCGGTCGACCGCGTCGGCGGCCACCAGGGTGGCCACTTGCGCGGACCGGCCGTGCAACCGCAGCAGGACCGCGACCAACTCGTCCTCCTGCTCGGTGCCGAGCTGGTGCACCGCCCCCGGCACCTCGTCCAACAGGTCCGCGACCGTGCGCAGCGCGGCGAGTAACTCCGGTCCACGACCGGGCGCGGCAGGTGTGACAACGTCTTCGGAACCGGTGCCCACGCGGGAGAGCGTGAGAGGTTCGCCGGTCAGCTGGGAATTGGCATCCATGTCGCGAACCTCCCTCCCGCGCAATGCTTTCGACGTACTTTGATTCTACCGCAGGGGCGTGGGGAAACCTAGAAATTCTTCGAACACGTTTGCGGTGAAACGTATCGGCACTGCGCCCGCGAAGCCGCCGTCATCCGCCCCGACGGACCCGTCGTCCCGCCCGAGAGGTGACCGATGGTCGTAAAGGACCACCCCCAGGCCACCCCGCCTAAGGGCTTGTGCTGGCGGGCGAGGTCTCGATACGGCCTCGGCTGGCGCCTCGTCCTCCTCGACCAGCGCAGGGGGTGCTCGGCTGGCGCCTCGTCCTCCTCGATCGGCGGGGAGTCGGCCGTGCGACGCCGATTCGTGCCGGCCGACAGCCACTGCTAGTGTGTTCTTAACGAGAATGACTATCAATACGAATTGAGGGAACACATGCGTCTGGCGTGGGTCGCGGCCGTGGTCGTGCCGGTCTTCGTCCTGTCCGGCTGCGGTTCCGGTCAGGATGCGGGGACGTCGGACGGCAGGATCGGAGTGGTCGCGAGCACCAACGTGTACGGCGACATCGTCCGGCAGATCGGCGGCGATCACGTCGACGTCACCTCGGTGCTGAGCGATCCGAACATGGACCCGCACGGGTACGAGTCCAACGCCAAGAACGCCGCGACGGTCTACGACGCCCGCCTGGTCGTGGAGAACGGCCTCGGGTACGACAGCTTCATGGACGAGCTGACCTCCGCCGCCGGCTCACGGCACCAGACCGTGGTCACCGCAGCGAAGGTGTTGGGAGTCGAGGGCAAGGACGCCAACCCGCACCTGTGGTACGACATACCCGCGATGCCCAAGGTGGCCGACGCCGTCGCGACCGAGCTGGGCAGGATCGACTCGAAGAATGCCGGCGAATACCGCCGCAACGCAAGGAAGTTCGCCACGTCGCTGAAACCCGTCGAGAAGGTCCTGCACACGATCAGGGCCAAGGACGGCGGTGCGAAGATCGCGTACACCGAGCGGGTCGCCGGCTACTTGCTGGCCGATGCCGGGCTGCGGCTGGGCATCCCCTCCGGTTTCCCGCGGGCCGTCGAAGAGGGGGACGACCCCAGCCCGGGCGATACGCTTGCCTTCGACAAGGCCTTGCAGCAGCGATCGGTGCGCGCACTGATCTACAACAGCCAGGTCACCGACAAACAGACCGACCAGCTGAAGCAACAGGCGAAGGACGCCGGCGTCCCGCGGGTCGCAGTGACGGAGACGATGCCAGCCAAGAGCACGGACTACCAGTCGTGGCAGCTGCAGCAGGCCGAAGCACTTGCTGCGGCGCTGGAGAGATCAGCATGACAGGCACGCCACCGAAGGCGCCGGTGATCGACTTCCGCGGCGCCACCCTCACGCTCGGCGGACGCACCCTGTGGTCGGAGCTCGACCTCGGCGTCCAGCCGGGGGAGTTCGTGGCGATCCTCGGCCCGAACGGTGCGGGGAAGACCACGCTGCTGCGAGCTCTGCTCGGCCTGCAGGAGTTGTCCGCGGGCACCGTACAGGTCGCGGGCCGCAAACCCTCCCGCGGCAGTTCGGACGTCGGCTACGTGCCGCAGCAGAAGATCTTCGACGGCGACCTCGGGCTGCGGGGACGGGATCTGGTGGCCCTCGGTGCCGACGGGCACCGCTTCGGTATGCCGTGGGCGCGTCCCGCCGTGCGCGTGGCGACCGACGAGATGATCCGCGCGGTGGGCGCGGCGTCATACGCAGATGCGCCCGTGGGCAAACTCTCCGGAGGGGAACAACAACGCTTGCGGATCGCGCAAGCCCTGATGAGCAACCCCCAGGTGCTGCTGTGCGACGAACCTCTGACGTCGCTCGACCTGCGGCACCAGGAAGGTGTGCTCGAACTCCTGGACCGGCGCCGGCGCTCGGCGGGCACGGCAGTCGTCATGGTGACCCACGAGATCAACCCGATCCTGCCCTATGTCGACCGCATCATCTATCTCGTCGGCGGCAACTGGGCGGTCGGCACGCCCGACGAGGTGCTGACCACCGAGCGTCTGTCCAGTCTGTATGGCGCACCCGTGGACGTGTTGCGGGTGCGCGGCCGGGTCATTGTCGTCGGCGGTGGCGAGTCGCCCGAGCAGTCCCATCACTGTGGTTCCGTCGAGTTGGCGGTCAGCGAATGAGCCAGATGCTGGACATGCTGCACTATCCGTTCGCCCAGCACGCCCTGATCGCCGCGACGCTGATCGCGTTGACCTGCGGACTGGTGGCGCCGTTCGTGGTGATGCGGGACATGGCCTTCGCGGTACACGGCACCGCCGAGCTGTCCTTCCCGAGCGCGGTCGCCGGCCTGCTGATCGCTGGTGACGCCGTCAGCGGCGCACTCATCGGATCATGCGTGGTGGCAGTGGCTTTCGCCCTGCTCGGCCGACGCCGCAGCGAGAGCAACACCGCCATCGGTGTGGTGCTCGCCTTCGGCCTCGGCCTCGGCGTCTTTCTGTTGAGCTTCTACGACGGCTTCTCCTCGGCCGCCACCAACATCCTCTTCGGCTCCCTCGTGTCGGCCTCGACGAGGGACGTGCTGATCCTCGGCGTGCTCGCGGTGCTCGTGGTCATCACCATGGTGGTGATCTTCCGGCCGTTGCTCTTCGCCTCGGTGGATCCGGCCGTCGCCACCGCCCGGGGTGTGCCGGTGCGCCGGCTCGGCCTGGTGTTCCTGCTGCTGCTCGCGCTCACCGTGACCGAAGCGGCGCAGGTGGTCGGCACGCTGCTGGTGCTCAGCCTGGCGATCACCCCCGCCGCGGCAGCACGCCGGTGGACAGCGAACCCCATTGCGTTCACTGCACTCTCGGTGCTGTTCGCGCTGCTGGCCGCGGACGGTGGATTCCTGCTCAGCCTCGCGCTGAGTGACACCGACATCAAGGCGAGCGTGCTGATCGCATTCACCAGCTTCGCGATCTACCTGGTGTCCTTCGTGGCTGAGCGGCTGCGCCGCAATGCCGGCCGGCCGCACCCGCAGCCCGCGACTACTTGATCCCCGTCCCGGCGATTCCCTGCACGATGTGTCGCTGGAAGAGAAGGAACACCACGAAGAGCGGCAGCGCGCCGAGCACCGCGGTGGCCATCACCTGTGCGTAGAGGATCCCGAAGCCGCCGGCGACGGTCGCCATACCCACCGGGATGGTCATCTGATCGACATTGCTCAGCGCGAGCAGTGGCCACAGAAAGTTGTTCCAGCTGGTCACGAAGGTGAAGATCGCGACCGCGGAGACAGCGGGCCGGCACAGCGGCAGGCAGACGCGCCAGTAGATGCTGAACCACGAGGCGCCGTCGATGCGTGCGGCGTCGATCAGCTCACGCGGCAGGCCGCTGAAGAACGACTCGAAGATGAACACGGCGACCGGAGCGGCAGCGGCCGGCAGCACCATCGCCCAGTAGGTGTTGAGCAGGTGCATGCCGTGCACGATTTGGTAGAGCGGCAGCACGAGGATCTGGCCCGGGATCAGCAGACCCGCCAACACGAAGGCGATCAAGCCGCCGCGGCCGGCGAACCGCGTCTGCGCCAGTGCGAACCCGATCATCGAGGTGACCAGAAGCGTGAGGACGACCGTGAGCACGGCGATGATCAGACTGTTGAGATACCAGGTCATGATCGGCGTGTGGTCGATGACCTTGCTGTAGGCGTCGAGCGAGAAGTGCGAGCTCCACCAGCTGGTCGGGCGCGCCGCGATCTCACCCTCCGGCTTCAGCGACGTGTCGACCGCGAAGAGCAGCGGGATGATCCAGATGACCGCGAAGACGGCCAGCACCAGGCCCGAGAAGACCTTGAACGTGCGCGATCGACCGTTGTAGTCGAGTGCGTTGGTCGCGTGGACAGCCATCACGATGCCTTCCGGGAGTGCCGGCGGAGCAGGAACCAGACGACCGAGACCACCGCGACGATGACGAAGTAGACGATGGTGGCCGCCGATGCGTAGCCCGCGCGGTAGTCGGAGAAACCGATGTCGTAGATGAACTCCATGACCGGGCGGGTGGAGGTCCCGGGGCCGCCGCCGGTCATCAGATACATCTGGTTGAAGACCTGCATGCTGGCGATGATCTGCAACATCGTGACCAGCACGATGGTCGGCCGCAGCAACGGGAGCGTGACCGACCGCAGCGTGCGTGCGGGGCTCGACCCGTCGATGGCCGCCGCCTCGTAGACATCGGTCGGGATCTCCTGCAAGCCGGCGAGGAAGAGCACGAAGTTGAATCCGAGCGTCCACCACACCGTCAGCGCCGCCACCGAGATGAAGGCCCATTTGGTCTCGCCGAGCACGTTCGGGGGAGTCATCCCCAGTGCGTCGATCCAGTGCGGGATGAGGCCGATCTGGCCGGCATACAGCCAGGTGAAGATCATCGTCACCGAGGTGACCGGCAGCACGAACGGCGCGAAGAAGATGAAGCGCACCAACGCTTTTCCGCGTCGGACGCGTTCGGCGAGCACCGCGAACACGAAGGCCAGGATCACCAGTGGTGGCGTGGTCAGCACGGTGAACCACACCGTGTGTCCCATCGAGGACCAGAAGTCGGAGCTGGTGAAGATGTCGCGGTAATTGGCCAGCCCGACCGACTCGCCGAGCCCGGACTTGACGGATGTCGCGTTGAAGAAGCTCATCACCAGGCCGTAGACGGCCGGGCCGATCAGGAAGAGCAGGTAGAGCACCAGGAACGGTGCGCTGAACGCCCAGCCGGCACGGTTCTCGTCGCTGCCGCCGCCCGGTCTGCGGCGCACGGCCGGACGGGCGCTGACGAGCGTGCCGTCATCGATGACTGTGGTGGCCATGTGTGCTGCTCCTCATCCCACCGGCGGTTTGGCGGAGGCGTAGGGCCGCAGGCCGTCGCGCATCGCGCGCACGGCACCCGCGGGCGACGTGGCGCCGGACTGGGATCCGGCGATGGCGGCCCCGACGACGTTCTCGAACTCGCTGCCCGCACCGGAGTACCAACCCGGCGGGTCGTACTGTGCCGCGTCGGCCGCGGCGACGTAGTTGGCCTGTGGCTTCATCGCCTTGAAGGCGGCGGAGTCACGCACGGGCAACCAGGCCGGGATGTGCCCGCCCTTGGCCCAGGTGCGGCTGTTCTGCAGGATCGACTTGATGAATGTGACCGCATGCGAACGGCGTTCGGCGTCCATCGCGCCGTTCGTCGGTATGACGAAGGAGTGGCTGTCGGCGTACGTCGCCAGTTTCGGACCGTAGAGGTGGGGGACGGGCACGACGTTGAACTTCAGCGATGTCGCCTCGTACGTCGGGATCTGCCATTCCCCGTCGAAGAGGAAACCCGCCTTGCCGGTGGAGAACAGCGAGGTGACCCCGGTGGGGTCGACGGAGCTGGGCATCAGGCCGCTCCGGGTGAGGCTGCGCAGGTAGGTCAGCGCCTTGATCGCGAGGTCGTCGTCGATGGTGATCTTCGTGCCGTGGTCGGCCAGGAAGGTGCCGCCGAGCTGGTAGTAGAGGGTGGCGAAGAACCGCAGATTCGTGGACGGGTCGTTGGTGACGGCGACGACGCCGCCGTAGTGGCCGGTGACCCGCTGCGCGGCGCGCAGTGCCGCGGTCAGTTCGTCCGGTCCGTGGATCGGCTTCAGGGAGCCGTCGGCGTCCAGCAGTCCGGCCTTGCGGCACACGGTCTCGTTGTAGAACATCACGAAGGGGTGAGTGTCCAGCGGTACGGCGTGCACCTTCCCGCCGACGGTGGCCTTCTGGATCGCCGCAGGCGTGAAATCGGATGTCGGCATACCGGCGGAATCCAGCTCCGCAGAAGTGAATTCACTCACCAGGCCGGCGTCGACGAAGGTTTGCAACCTGGACAGGTGCAGGATCGCGACGTCCGGGGGCGCTCCGCCGGCAGTGGCCAGCGCCAGCTTGGTGTAGTAGGGCGTGCCCCACGCCAGCACAGTGGCGTTGAGGTCGGTGGCCGGATGGTGCGCGGAGTAGACGTCCTCCATCGCGATCATGTTGGCGCCGTCGCCGCCGGTGAACAGGTTCCAGAAGGTGAGCTTGCTCGGTGGCGGAGCAACGCCGAAAAGATTTCTCGTCACCGGAGATCCGCAGCCCGACAGCGCGCCGACCGCGGCGGCGCCCAAACCGGCACCGAGCAGTGCGCGGCGGGAGGGCAACGGGCCGCTCACTCGGCTCGGCGGGGACGTTCGGCGCGGCGATCGCTCGGCCGGGGGATTCGACATACAGCAGCACCTCCTTGTGCCCGATGGATCCTTGCATCGTTGCATGCAACGATGCAAGGACTTCTGATAACTTTCCTCGGGTGGCGGTCACATTGCGGGAGGTAGCGGCGCATGCCGGGGTGTCGGTGCGCACGGTTTCCAATGTTGTCAACGACTTTCCGCAGGTCGCGGACGCGACCCGAGCGACGGTGCAGGCCTCGATCGATGCGCTCGGTTACCGGCCCAACAAGGTGGCGCGGCGGCTGCGCTCCGGGCGCACCGGAGTGGTCGGCCTGCTCATCCCACGACTCGCCGAGCACTACTTCGCCGAGCTCGCCGATGCCGTGGTGACCGAGGCACGGCAGTGCGACCTGTCGGTGGTCGTCGACCAGACCGACGGCCGCCGGGACAGCGAGACCTCGCCGTTGCGGCAGGGTCTGGACGACGGCTTGTGGGACGGCGCCATCGTCAGTCCTTTGAGCATGACCCGCAGCGACCTCGCTCGGCACGCGGGCGCGCCGTTGGTGGCGCTCGGTGAGCACGGCGCGACCTTCGATCTGGCCTGGGTCGGCAGCGACAACGTGAGCGCGTCCCGTGATGCCACCGATCACTTGATCTCGTGTGGCCGCAGCCGGATCGCCGTGGTGGGGGACCAGCACGGTTTCGGCGGCGAGACCGGCGCTCTGCGCACCCGCGGCTACCGGGCTGCGATGCGCGCGGCCGGTCTGCGGGTGCGTCGCGAATGGGTCATCGCCCCCGGCGGCTACGGGCGGGTCGAAGGAGCTGCGGCGGCGCGTCGCCTGCTCGCCGCGAAGATCCGCCCCGATGCGATCTTCTGCTTCAACGACGAACTCGCCTTCGGTGTCCTGCACGCGCTGGACGCGGCAGGCGTGATCGTGCCGGACGAGGTCGCGGTGATGGGCTGGGACGACCTGAACGACGCGCAGTTCTCGGTGCCCGGTCTGACCTCGGTGAGCGTCGACCGGCACGCCCTCGCGCGGGCCGCCCTGCAGCAGTTGCTGCCCCAGATCGCGGGCCGGGGCTCGTCCCACGACCACGTGGTCATCCCCCATCGACTCGCCGTCCGCGCGAGCACCGGGGGAGCCGACCTGCCCGACCATCCACTGACGCACTGACGCTCACTCACCCGCTGACGAAAGGTTCCCGTCGATGACCGAGGACGTCGCACGGCACACGTGCCCGCGACCGGAATACCCCCGCCCGTCGTTCCGTCGCGCCGAATGGCTCAACCTCAATGGGCCGTGGCAGTTCGAGATCGACCAGGGTGACAGCGGTCTGGAACGCGGCCTGCTCACCACCGCGCTGCGCGACCGGATCACGGTGCCGTTCGCTCCCGAGTCGACCCTGTCCGGCATCGGCGACACCGACTTCCTGGACGCGGTCTGGTACCGCCGCGAGGTGCGGGTCCCCGAGCACTGGCGCGGCCACGATCTGCTGTTGCACATCGGCGCAGCGGATTACGACACCACCGTGTGGGTCGGCGAGATCGAACGCGGCCGGCACCGTGGTGGCTTCACCTCGTTCACGGTCGAGCTCGGGTCGGCGGACCGATTCGTCGACGAGGCAAGACAACTCACCATCCGGTGCCGGGACTCGCACCGCGACCCCCAGCCGCGCGGGAAGCAGAGCCGGGACTACACCGGGTGGGCGGCGTTGTACGGGCGCACCACGGGCATCTGGCAGACCGTGTGGCTGGAGCCGGTGCCGGCGGCCCGCTTCGAACGCCCGCGGATCACCCCCGACGTCGGAGCCTGCGTCTTCCACCTGGAGTTGCCCTTGCGCGGACGGACCGCTGGGCTGCGCGTCGTCGCCGAACTCCGCGACGGAGACACGGTGCTGGATCGCGTGGAACGGCCGGCGGGAGGCGACTTCACCACGATGCTCGACCTGACGGTGCCGCACCAGCACCGCCGGTTGTGGTCGCCGAGCGACCCGCACCTGTATGACGTGCGGCTGCAGTTGGTCGAGGCGGATCACACCGTCCTCGACACCGTCGAGTCCTATGCCGGGCTGCGATCGGTCGCCATCGACGGTCCGGCGGTGCTGCTCAACGGCGAGCCGGTCTTCCAGCGCCTGGTGCTCGACCAGGGCTACTACCCGGACGGGCTGATGACGGCACCGTCGGACCGGGCGCTGATCGAGGACATCGAACTGTCGATGGCGGCCGGTTTCAACGGCGCCCGCCTGCACCAGAAGGTGTTCGAGGAGCGGTTCCTGCACCATGCGGACCGGCTCGGATACCTGGTCTGGGGAGAGTTCGGGGACTGGGGCTGCCGCGAACCCGGTCCGGCCGCGGCGGACAACCAGCGGCCGGACGCGGCATACATCACCCAGTGGCTGGAGGCGGTCGAGCGGGACTACAGCCACCCCAGCATCATCGGCTGGTGCCCGCTGAACGAGACGTTCCAGTTGCGCCACGACCGCATCACCGCATTGGACGATGTGACCCGGGGGATGTTCCTGGCCACCAAGCTCGCCGACCGCACGCGGCCGGTGATCGACGCTTCCGGCTACGCGCACCGCGTCGACGAGACGGACATCTACGATTCGCATCTGTACGAACAGGATCCGGCGACGTTCGCTGCGCTGATGGCACCGCTCGCCCACGGCGCGCCCTACACCAACGGTGACGACCAATGGTCCACCCCGTACCGCGGCCAGCCCTACTTCTGCAGCGAGTTCGGCGGCATCTGGTGGAACCCGCAGGCCGAGGAGGGCGACGACTCATGGGGTTACGGCCAGGCCGTGGGCACCGAGGAGGAGGTCTACCAGCGGTTCACCGGCCTGGTCGATGCGCTGCTGGACGATCCGTTGATGTTCGGCTACTGCTACACCCAGCTGACCGACGTCTTCCAGGAGCAGAACGGCATCTACTACTTCGACCGGTCGGCGAAGCTCGACGTCGACCGCATCCGTGCCGCCCAACGGCGGCCGGCGGCGATCGAGCGCCGGGAGTGCGACGCGGCGCCGGCGACGGACTGAGGCGGCTCAGGCGGTCAGCGGTGCGCCGTCCGGTTCGGCGGCATACCGAGCGGCCAACCAGGAGCACATCATCAGCTGTACCTGGTGGAAGACCATCAACGGCAGCACGATGAGGCTCACCTGGTGTCCCGCGAAAAGCACTGCTGCCATGGGCAGTCCGCTCGCCAGGCTCTTCTTGGTGCCGCAGAACTGCACGGCGATCCGGTCGGCCCGTCCGAACCCGAGACGCTCCGCGGCGTGCCAGGTCAGCCACAGGAGGGCGGCCACCAGCACGATCGACAGGACGACCAGGAAGACGATCTGGCCGGGCTCGACCGCGCCCCAGATGCCCTGTCGCACACCTTCACTGAAGGCGGCGTAGACGACCAGCACGATCGAGCCGCGGTCGACGTACTTCAGCTTCGCCTTGTGTCCCTCGACCCAGCCGCCGACCACGGGTCGCGCCAGTTGCCCGACGATGAACGGCACCAGGAGCTGCACGCAGATGTCGAGCATCGATCCGCCACTGATCGAGATGCCGCCGCCACCGCCGATGACGTGCAGCCCGGTCATCGCGATCACCAGCAACGGTGTCAGGAGCACGCCGAGCAGGTTGGAGGCCGACGCACTCACGATCGCGCCGGCCACGTTGCCCCGTGCGATCGAGGTGAAGGCGATGGACGACTGCACGGTCGACGGCACGAGTGTCAGATAGAGCACCCCGGTGTAGAGCTCGGCACTCAGCAGGTGCGGTTGAAGCACCTTCAACGACATGCCGATCAGCGGGAAGATCACGAAGGTGAACGCCAGGATCAGCACGTGCAGGCGCCAGTGCTGCAGGCCGCGGACGGCCTCCTGCGGATGCATGCGCGCGCCGTACAGGAAGAACAGCAGGGCGATTGCCGCCGTGACCAGACGATCGAGAGTGGGCGCGAAGCCCGCACTCGCCGGGAACACGCTCGCCAGAACGACGGTGGCGAGGATGGCCACGATGAAGCCGTCGATCCGGAGCTTGGCAAGGGGATGCATGACCCGGCAACCCTAGGTCGCCACGGTGTATGGCGGCAGTGCGACCCAGGTGGCGAGATGGCCGGGCGGCCCGGCGGCATACTGACCCGTATGACGACCGCCGGAGTGTTGCTCGCCGCCGGCGCCGGGCGCCGGATGGGCCGGCCGAAGGCACTGGTCGACGGCTGGCTCGCGCATGCCGTCGACACCTTGGCCGGCTGCGACACGGTGGTGGTCGTGCTGGGCGCGCGGGCGGAGGAGGCTCGGCCGCTGATCGGTGAGCGGACCGTCCGGATCGTCGTCGCGCACGACTGGCACACCGGCATGGGGGCCTCGTTGCGTGCCGGACTCGCCGCGCTCACCGACGAGACGCGTTGCCTGCTCACACTGGTCGATCTGCCCGATGTCGGCGCCGACGTCATACAGCGGGTGCTGGCGCAGCCGGACACGACCGCCGTGCTCGCGCGTGCCGCCTACCACGGGGTGCCCGGTCACCCGGTGCTGCTCGGTCGCGGCCACTGGCCCGGCGTGGTGGCGAGCGCCACCGGGGATCGCGGAGCCCGCGACTACCTGCGCCCGCACGCGCCGACGCTGGTCGAGTGCGGTGACCTGGCCACCGGGCGCGACGTCGACACGGCGCAGCCGTCGGGAGACCGGTCGCACCCAACCGCCCGCCAACCCGGCACTGACTAGCCTGGACGCATGGATTCACCGAGTGCGGTGGCACAGGCGCTGGAAGGCACCGGCTACCTGAGCGACGTGGCGCTGGCGACCGTCACCTACCTGGCCGACCAGATGGCTCGTCCGCTGCTGCTGGAGGGCGAGCCCGGCACCGGCAAGACCGCACTCGCCGAGGCGCTCGCGCAGATTCACGGCGTGCCGTTGATCCGGCTGCAGTGCTACGAGGGCATCGACGCCGGCCAGGCGCTCTACGACTGGGACTTCCCACGGCAGATCCTGCACCTGCGCACCCTGGAGGCTGCCGGCAAGGACGGTTCGCTCGACCCGGCCGAGGCGGAGAAGTCGCTCTTCGACGAACGCTTCCTGCTGGCCCGCCCGGTGCTGCGAGCGCTGCGGGAGGCCCCCGCCGTGCTGCTCATCGACGAAATCGACCGCGCCGACGACGAGTTCGAGGCGTTCCTGCTGGAGGTGCTGTCGACCTGGTCGGTCAGCATCCCGGAGCTGGGCACCGTCGCCGCCGCCACGCCGCCGAGCGTCGTGCTCACCTCCAACCGCACCCGTGAGTTGCACGACGCGCTGAAGCGCCGGTGCCTCTATCACTGGATCGACCACCCCGGGCTGGAGCGCGAGATCGCGATCGTGCGTTCGCGACTGCCCGACGTGCCGCAGACGCTGGCCCGGCAGGTCGTCGAGGTGGTCCAGCAACTGCGCGGCGAGCACCTGCTGAAACCCCCGGGTGTCGCCGAGACCCTCGACTGGGCACGCGCGCTGCAGCGGCTGGGAGCAGAGCAGCTGGATCTGGAGCACGCCGCCGCCACCCTGGGGGCGGTGGTCAAATACCGGGAGGACATCGACCGGGTCAAGCACGTCCTGGACCGGATGCTCGCGAGATGAGTCACGAGCCGGACCGCATCCTGCTCGCCTTCACCCGGGCGTTGCGGGCGGCGGGTGTGCGGGTCACCCACGACCGTGCGGCCCACTTCCTCACCGCCGCCGCGATCGTCGGACTGGCCGACCCGGCCGGTGTGTATGTCGCCGGACGCGCCACGCTCTGCTCCGGTCCGGACGACCTGGAACGCTTCGACCGGGTCTTCGAGGCATGGTTCGGCGACCGCTCGGGGCTGCCCCGCAGTATTCCCCGGGAACGTCCCCAGGACGTCGCCGCGCCGTTGCCGGTGACCGACGACCCGGACGGCGCTGCCTGGCAGGGGGAGCGCGACTTGGTGCACGCCGCCGCGTCGGAGGCGGAGATTCTCCGCCACCGGGACGTCGCCGCGTTGGATGCCGCGCAGAAGGCGGTCCTGGACGCGATGATCCGGGCGTTGCGGCCGCACCCTCCGGTGCGGCGCGCCTCGCGTCATACACCGTGGCGGCGCGGCGAGGTCGACCTGCAGCGCACCTTGCGCAGTTCCCTGCAGTTGATGGGGGAGCCGGCCCAGGTGCGGCACCGGCGCCGCGGCACCGAGGCGCGCCGGGTCGTGCTGCTGCTGGACGTCTCGGCCAGCATGCGGCCGTATGCCGATGCGCTGCTGCGCCTCGCGCACACGCTGGTGGCCACCCGGGCACCGGTCGAGGTCTTCACCCTCGGCACCCGGCTGACCCGGATCACGACCGCGCTGCGCACCGCCGACCCGGATCGCGCCCTGGTGCGCGCCGGTGACGAGGTGCCCGACTGGGCCGGCGGCACCCGGCTGGGCGAGACGCTCGAGGCGTTCCTCGACCGCTGGGGCGCGCGCGGAATGGCACGCGGTGCGGTCGTGGTCGTCTTCAGCGACGGCTGGGAGCGCGGTGACGCTCAGCTGCTCGGTGACCAGATGGCCCGGCTGGGCCGTCTGGCGCACCGGGTCGTCTGGGTCAACCCGCACCGCGGCAAGGACGGTTACGAACCGGTGCAGCAGGGCATCGTGGCGGCACTGCCGCACTGCGATCACTTCGTCGCAGGGCACTCCCTGCGCGCGTTCGAGCAGGTGTTGGAGGTGGTCGGCGGTGCGTGAAGTGCTGGCAGACCTGATGAAGTGGTACGACGAGGGCGAGTCCGTCGGCGTCGGCACGGTGGTGGCGACGTTCCGCTCGGCGCCGCGCCCGCCCGGAGCGTCGATGCTCGTGGGCCCCGGCGGCGAGGCGGTGGGGTCGGTCTCCGGCGGTTGCGTCGAGGGCGCGGTCTACGAACTCGCCGGCGAGGTCGTCGCATCCGGCACCCCGGTGCTGCAACGGTACGGCGTCTCCGATGACGACGCCTTCGCCGTCGGGTTGACCTGCGGCGGCATCCTCGACGTGTATGTCGAGAAGGTCGACAAGACCAGCTTCCCCGAACTGGCCGCGGTCGCCGACGACATCGAGCACGACCGGCCGGTCGCCGTCGCCACGGTGATCGAGCACCCGGACCCGTCCTGGCTCGGCCGGAGACTGGTGATCCGGCCCGAGGCCGCACCCGAGGGTGGTCTCGGCAGCGACCGGGCCGACTCCGCGGTCGCCGACGACGCACTCGGTCTGCTCGCCAGCGGACGCAGCGCGACCCTCACCTACGGCCCCGACGGACAGCGCCTCGATGACGGGATGCGAGTCTTCGTGTCGGCGTTCGCACCGCCACCGCGGATGCTGGTCTTCGGCGCCATCGACTTCGCGGCCGCGGTGGCGAAGGTCGGCTCGTTCCTGGGTTACCGGGTCACGGTCTGCGACGCGCGTCCGGTCTTCGCCACCACCACACGGTTCCCCGACGCGGACGAAGTGATCGTCGACTGGCCGCACCGTTATCTGTCCGGTGAGATCGAGGCGGGACGGATCGACGCTCGCACGGTGATCACCGTGCTCACCCACGACCACAAGTTCGACGTGCCGCTGCTGGAGGTCGCCCTGCAGGCACCGGAGGTGGCCTACATCGGCGCGATGGGCTCGCGTCGTACCCACGACGACCGGGTCAGCCGGCTGCGCGAGATCGGGGTGGCGGAGGAGTCGTTGCGCAAGCTGCACAGCCCGCTCGGCCTCGACCTCGGGGCACGCACGCCGGAGGAGACCGCCATCAGCATCGCGGCGGAGATCATCGCGCGGCAATGGGGCGGCAGCGGCAGCCGGCTCGGTGAGACGGAAGGCCGCATTCACGCCTGATCCGACGGCGGCCCGAGATAGTGTGATGGTGCTCACACTGGAGGTGTCATGGTGCTGCCCGCCGTCTCGTTGCGCGACCGCCGGATCGATGCCGTCCGGGCCTGGACCGCCTTCGTCACCGAGGGCGACGAAGCGGTCCGGGTGCGTCCGGAGATCCTGACCAGTTGGCGTCGTTCGGCCCAGGGCCGGGCGCTCGACGTCACCGGTGCGCCGCTGGCCGACGAAGACGAAACCGCTGCGTTCTGGCAGGATTCGCCGCTGCAGGCCGCGGTGTCCGCGGTGGAGCAGGAGCTGCGCAGGAGCGCCGAGGACGGTGATCTGGTGCTGGCCGTCACCGACACGCGGACCAGGATCCTGTGGACCTACGGCGGCCGGGTGATGCGGCGCAAGGCCGAGACGGTCAACTTCGTCGCCGGCGGTCGATGGGACGACGGCAGCGTCGGCACCAACGCGTTGGACCTCGCCGGCCGCCTCGACGCACCGGCGACCGTCTTCTCCGCCGAGCACTACTCACCGATCGTGCACAACTGGGTCTGCTGGGCCGCGCCGGTGCACGACCCGGTGACCGGTGAACGCCTCGGCGTCATCGATCTGTCGACGACCTGGGACCGGGCCCACCCGATCGGTCTGGCGACGGCCCGGTTGATGGCGCAGATGATCGAGAGCGCCATGCCCGACACCCGTCAGCACCCGCGGCACGGAGCCCCGGCGGCCGACCAGGGGCTCGTGCTCACGCTGCTGGGGGCGGCCGAGGCGCGGCTGGACGGCGAACGGCTGCTGCTCAACCGGCGCCAGACGGAGATCCTCGCGTTGCTGGCACTGCACCCGGACGGGCTGTCGCTCGAACGCCTGCACGCCCTGCTCTACGGCGACGCCGCGGTCAGCTTCTCGACCCTCAAGGCGGAGGTGTCCCACCTGCGGTCCACCCTCGGCGGGGCGATCTCGTCCCGGCCCTACCGGCTGATGCTTCCGGTCGTCACCGACGTCGAGGAGGTCCTCGACCGGATCCGGGCCGGTCAGGTGCTGGCCGCGGTGACGGCATACGGCGGCGACCTGATGCCGGGCACCGACTCGCCGGCGCTGACCGAGCTCGCCGAGGTGGTCGCGGTCGCGGTGCGCGAGGCGTTGCTCGCCGATCCCGACCCCGACGCCGTGCTGCGCTACAGCGAGATCGCGCCGTATGACGCGGAGGTCCTCGAGGCCTGCCTGCACCGGATCGGCACCGGCGTGCACCGGGCCGTGCCGCTGCTGCGCGGCCGCCTCGCAGCGGCGAAACGTTGACTCTTCGTAAAGCCAACCTTGCACCAACCCGGGGCCATCTAGGTTCGGGCATGACGCCAGCAGTCTGCGTAGTCGAAGGGTGCCGAACATGACCAGGATCGAACTCACCGTCGACGGAGGCAAGGTCTCCGACGACGTGGAGCCACGCATGCTCCTCGTGCAGTTCCTGCGCGAAAAGCTAGGCAAGACAGGGACTCTCATCGGTTGTGATACCAGCAACTGCGGAGCCTGCACGGTGCACCTGAACGGGCACGCGGTGAAGTCGTGCAACGTGCTGGCCGTCCAGGCCGACGGTGCCGAGGTGACCACGATCGAGGGTCTGGCCGCGACATACGACGGCGGCGACCTGCACCCGGTGCAGGCGGCGTTCCACGAATGCCATGCGCTGCAGTGCGGCTTCTGCACACCGGGGATGATCATGCGCTCGGTGGACCTGCTGAACGAGAACCCCGACCCCAGCGATGAGGAGATCCGCGTGGGCCTGGAGGGCAACCTGTGCCGGTGCACCGGCTACCACAACATCGTGCGCGCGGTGCGGACCGCCGCCGCTGCCGGGAAGGGAGCGCAGTGATGACCGTCACCGACGACCGGCCGGCCGCCGAGATCGGCAAGGACCGGCGCCGCAAGGAGGACCGCCGGCTGATCACCGGCAGCAGCCGCTACACCGACAACATCGTGCTGCCCGGCATGCTGCATCTGGCGATGGTGCGCAGTCCGTTCGCCCACGCGAAGATCACCTCCATCGACACCGCCGACGCCAAGCAGGCGACCAACGTCGTCGCGGTCTACACCGCCGCGGACCTCGATGAGTCCGCCGGTGTGCTGATCAACGCCTGGCCGATCACCCCGGACCAGAAGACGCCGGTGCACGCGCCGCTGCCGGCGGACCGGGTGACCTTCGCCGGGGAGATCGTCGCCGTCGTCGTGGCGCGCAGTGCGGCGGCGGCCCGGGACGCGGCCGAACTGGTCGACGTCGACTACGAGGAGCTGCCCGCCGCGATCGACCTGAAGGAGGCGGCCGAGGACACGGTGCTCGCGCACCCCGACCTGGGCACCAACAAGTCCGCGCTGTGGGTCTTCGACTCCGCGGAGGCCGGCACGGGCGGGAACGTCGAGGACGCGATCAGCCAAGCGCGCACGGACGGCGTGGTCCTCGAGCGCGAGTTCCGGCAGAACCGGCTGATCCCCGCCTTCATGGAGCCGCGTTCGGTGGTCGTGGACCCGACCGGCGAACAGTTGACGATGTGGTCGGCCACCCAGGTGCCGCACATCCTGCGCTTCGCGCTGGCGGCCACCACCGGGGTGCCGGAGAACAAGATCCGGGTCATCGCGCCGGACGTCGGCGGCGGATTCGGCGGCAAGCTGCAGGTGACACCGGAGGAGTGGCTGGCCTGGTGGATCGCCCGCCAGCTGCACAAGCCGGTCAAATACACCGAGACGCGTTCGGAGTCCATGATGGCCGCCCACCACGGCCGGGACCAGTGGCAGAAGCTCACCCTCGCCGCCACCAAGGAGGGCAAGGTCACCGGGCTCAAGGTCGAACTCACCGCCGACCTCGGGTCGTATGTCGCCATCGTCGGCGGTGGTGTGCCGGTGCTCGGCGCATTCATGTACAACGCAATCTACAAGATCCCGGCATACCACTTCGCCTGCCAGACGGTGCTGACCAACAAGACGTGGACCGACGCCTACCGGGGCGCAGGCCGGCCGGAGGCGACCTTCGCGATCGAGCGGCTGATGAGCGACCTCGCCGACGAGCTCGGCATGGACCCGCTCGAACTGCGCGAGAAGAACTGGATCACCCACGAGGAGTTCCCGTTCACCACGGTCGCCGGACTCGAATACGACTCGGGCAACTACGAAGCCGCCACCGCGACGGCCAAGGAGTTCTTCGGGTATGACGCGCTGCGCGCCGAGCAGGCGCGGCGGCGCGAGTCGGGTGACACCGTGCAGCTGGGCATCGGCGTCTCGACGTTCACCGAGATGTGCGGTCTCGCCCCGTCACGGGTGCTGGGGTCGCTGGACTACGGCGCGGGCGGGTGGGAGCACGCGTCCGTGCGGATGCTGGCGACCGGCAAGGTCGAGGTGTCCACCGGCACCAGTGCACACGGTCAGGGCCACGAGACGGCGTTCAGCCAGATCGTCGCCGATCGGCTGGGGGTGCCCTTCGAGGACGTCGAGATCCTGCACGGTGACACGCAGGTCTCGGTCAAGGGCCTGGACACCTACGGGTCCCGGTCGCTGGTGGTCGGCGGCGAGGCACTCGTGCAGGCTGCGGACAAGGTGGTCGAGAAGGCCAAGCCGGTCGCCGCGCATCTGCTGGAGGCGTCGGTGGACGACATCGAGTTCGCGACCGGACGCTTCACGGTGCGGGGCACGGAGGCGGGGGTGTCCATCCAGGACGTCGCGGGTGCCGTCTTCACCGCGCACAACCTGCCGGACGGGATGGAACCCTCGATCGACGCGGACGCGACCTTCGACCCGGTGAATTTCAACTACCCGCACGGCACACACCTGTGCGCGGTGGAGGTCGACACCGAGACCGGCCAGGTGAAGCTGCGCAAATACACCTGCGTGGACGACGTGGGCAACATCATCAACCCGTTGATCGTCGAAGGACAGGTGCACGGCGGGCTGGCGCAGGGCATCGCGCAGGCGCTCTACGAGGACGCCGTCTTCGACGACCAGGGCACCCTGGTCTCCGGTTCGTTCGTCGACTACCTGATGCCGAGCGCTGCGGACCTGATCGACTTCGATGCGCATCACGCGTCGACTCCGGCCACGACGAACACGCTGGGCACCAAGGGCGTCGGCGAGGCCGGCACCATCGCCTCGACCCCGGCCGTGGTCAACGCGGTGCTCGACGCGGTCCGGCCGTTCGGCGTCGCCGACATCGTCATGCCGTGCTCACCGGCACGGGTCTACGCGGCCATCGCGGCCGGCCGGGCCGGCGATACCGGCACGGCGACGGAAGGAGCGGGTCAATGATCCCGGCAGCATTCGACTACGCCGCACCGGCCAGCGTCGACGAGGCACTCGCGCTGTTGGCCGAGCACGGTGACGACGCGAAGATCATCGCCGGGGGTCAGTCACTGCTCCCGGTGCTCCGGTTGCGGCTCAACGCACCGGAATTCCTGATCGACCTGGGCAGGATCGAGGCGTTGCGAGGTGTTCGCGACGACGGTGATCACCTCGTCATCGGTGCCATGACCACGCACGCGGCCGTCGCTTCCGAGCCGCTGGTGGCGCAGCATGCGGCGCTGCTCGGCCAGGCGGTGCGGACGGTCGCGGACGCACAGGTGCGCAACCGCGGGACCTTCGGCGGCGCGCTGGCCCACGCCGATCCTGCCGGTGACGTCGGCGCTCCGGCGCTGGCGCTGGACGCCCAGTTCGTCATCGCCGGCCAGGGCGGGGGCACCCGGACCGTCGGTGCCTCCGACTTCTTCGTCGATCTGTTCGAGACAGCGATCGGCGAGGACGAGCTGCTGACCGAGGTCCGCATCCCCAAGCACACCGGCTGGGGTGCGCACTACGAGAAGTTCGTCCGGATCGCGCAGCAGTGGTCCATCGTCGCGGTGGCGGCGACCGTGCGCGCCGAGGCCGGCACGATCGCCGAGGCGAAGGTCGCGCTGACCAACATGGGCTCCACGCCGATTCGCGCGACCGGTGTCGAGCAGGCCCTGCAGGGGCAGCCGGCCACCGAGGACGCCATACGGAGTGCCGTCGCCGACGTGGCTGACGGCACCAACCCGCCGTCCGACCTCAACGGCGATGCCGACTACCGCAAGCACCTCGCCCAGGTGCTGACGCGTCGCGCGGTGCTCGCCGCTGCGGGAGGATGACCGCATGGATCTGACACATTCCTTCACCGTGCCGGCCGGGGTCGACGAGACGTGGGCGGCGTTCCAGGACATCCGATCTGTCGCCGAGTGCTTTCCGGGCGCCCAGATCACCGACGCCGACGGCGACACGTTCCATGGCACCGTCAAGGTCAAGCTCGGTCCGATCGCGTTGGTCTACAAGGGGACCGGCACCTTCACCGAACGCGACGAAGCCACGCACCGGATGGTCATCGATGCCAAGGGCAAGGACAAGCGCGGCAACGGGACGGCCGGTGCGTTGGTCACCGCGACCATGTCGGAGGCCGACGGCGGGACCAGGGTCGAGGTCGTGACCGACCTGGCGATCACCGGCAAGCCGGCACAGTTCGGGCGCGGCGTCATCCAGGACGTGTCGGACAAGCTGCTCGGTCAGTTCGTCGACTGCCTGCAGACGAAGGTCGGCTCCGGCGGTGACTCCGGTGAGCCGGCCGAGGCCGCCGAAGCGGCGCCCGCGGTCGCGCCGTCGGCGGATGTCACGGCCACGGAGCCGGTCGCCGCACCGCAGCGCAGCGCCGGCCCGCGCACGGTCGGTGAGATCCCCGCTCCGACACCGCCGAGCGCGCGCGTGCCGGGTGCTTCCTCACCGGGTGGAACACAGCGCGGGGACGACGACACGCTGGACCTCGGCACCACGGTGCTGCCCGTGCTGGCGAAGGCCTATTGGAAGCAGGCCGTGGCCGCGGTGGGCGGCGTCGCCGTCCTCGGTGCGCTGCTGCGCCGGCTGACCCGTCACTGATCGGGCCGACCGTCATACCTCGCGGATCACCAGGGTGTCGCGGACGACGATCCACGCGGCCGCGGCGCACCCGGCGAGCACCGCGGTGACGGTGAACGCGGTCGGGAAGCCCCACTCCTGGGCCAGCACGCCGCCCAGGACCGGGCCGATGACCGTGCCCATGTCCTGGCTCATCTGGTAGGTCACCAGCACCGGCCCGCCACGCCCGTGGCCGAACATGATGTCGGCCAGCACCGCCTGCTGGGAGGGGCTGACCATGCCGGTGCCGATGCCGGCGACCAGCGTCGAGCCGAAGGCGATACCGACCGAATGCGTGAGGGCGAGGGCGAGCGTGGCGAGGGCCAGGATCAGCATGCCGGTGATGATCAGCGGACGCCGCCCGATCCGGTCCGACAGGCGCCCGGACGGGATCATCGCCAGCACGTCTCCACAGGCGTATGTCGCCAGGGCGAGACCGGCGACACCGTCGGGCTGCTTGAGCACGATGGCGAAGTACAGCGGCACCAGCGACACGCGCATCGCGTAGACCCACCCGAAGATTGCGGCGGTCAGCACCGCCGACCGGTAGGCGCCGATCCGTAGCGCGTCCGCGAGCGGCATCACCGGCACCGAGCCGGAGGAGTCGTCGATGACGGCCAGTGTGCTGTCGCGCAGTTGCAGATGGACGACCGCGATCGCGCCGAAGAGGGCCACGGCATACACGACGAAGGGCACGCGCAGCCCGAAGCCGACGAGCGCACCACCGAGCATCGGGCCGGTGATGCTGCCCAGCACGAAGCTCGAGGAGTAGAGGCCGGACACCCGTCCGCGGATCGCGGGCGGGGAGATCCGGATCATCAGACCCATCGCCGAGACCGTGAACATCACCGAGCCGATGCCGCCCAAGCCTCTGAAAAGCATCAGTTGCCAATAGCTTTGGGCGAAAGCGGCAGCGAGCGTGGACAAGGCGACGATGAACAGGCCGAGCAGGTACATCGGTCGTTCGCCGAAGCGGTTGACCAGCTTGCCGGTGCTGGGCGCGAACAGCAGCCGCATCACCGCGAAGGCGGACACGATGGCCGATGCCGCGGTGACGCCGACGTTGAAGCTGCGGGCGAACTCCGGCAGCGCGGGAGCCACGACGCCGTAGCCGAGCGCGATGACGAAGCTGGCCGAGACCATCACCCACACCTCGCGCGGCATGCTGGGCGCACTGGTCCTGTCGGTCGTCTGTTCGGTCATGATGCGGCTCGCCGGTCAGCGCTCGAGGAGGAGCAGCACCTCGTGGTGCCGCGTCTGCGGGAACATGTCGAACAGGCGGGCGCGCCGGACCTGGTATGACGGCATCCGGTCCAGGTCGGCCGCCAGGCTGGCCGCGTGGCAGCTGGAGTAGAGCACGTGGGAGGCGTCGGAGCGTTCCAGCGCTTCGGCGAGGTCACCGATGCCGCGCCGTGGCGGGTTGACGATCACCAGGTCCGTGGGCCGACCGTCGTCCAGCGCGCTGGTCGCATCGGCGGCCTCGAAGCGGATGGCGCTGCCGGACGCCCCGGGCAGGAGCTGCGCGGCGCTGAGGCGCGCGCTGGCGACCGCGTCCGGCGAGATCTCCACACCGCGCACCACCACCGGCCGGCGGCCGGAGGAGCTCGCTGGTCGAGTGCCGGAGGAGGAGCTCGCTGGTCCAGTGCCGGAGGAGGAGCTCGCTGGTCGAGTGCCGGAGGAGCGCAGCGGGGGAGGTGTATCGAGACCGAGAGCCTTCGCCGCATGCAGCGCAAATCCACCCACGCCACAGAACAGGTCGAGCACGTTGTCCGGTGCGAGCTGCGAGATCCACTGCTGCGCTTGCTGATAGAGCTGCGCGGCGACCACGGTGTTGGTCTGGAAGAAGCTGCGCGGCCGCAGATGCAGGGTGATGTCGTCCAGGCGCATCGGCAGCGACGTCGCCTCGGTCAGCACGATCTCCTCGGTCCCTTCGAGCGCGGCCTTGTGTTCGGGCAACAGGTTGACGGAGACGACCCGGCTGCCGGGGACGGCGGCGAGGAGGTCGGGCAGTGCGCGTTCGAGACGACGGAGCTGACCGGGGGAGCGCAGCACGAAGCGGATCATCGACTCGCCGTCCGGCGAGTGAGTCACGATCAGGTGCTTCAACTCCCCGCTGCGTCGTGGCACGTCGTACGGCGTGAGGCCGAGTTCGGTGACGAATGTGGTGAGCTGGTGGATCGTGCGGTGCAGTCCTGGCTCGTGCAGGCCGCAGTCCCGCAGGTCGACACCGCGTAGGTCACCGTCCAGAATTCCGAAGGTCGGCCGGTGCCGGGTGCCGCCGACGGCCAGCTTGGCCTTGTTGCGGAAATGCGATTCCGGACCGGTCGCGGCATGGTCCCAGGCGTCTCGGCGGACATGGCCGTCCAGCGTTTCCGCCACGGAACGCTGCAGATCGCGCAGTTGATCCGCGTAGGGCACGCCCATCAGGGTGCACGAGCGACATGCTCCGGCCTCGAAGTAGTCGCATCGCATGCGCCGATTGTCCCTCACCTCGGCAGACGGGCTGCCGGGGGCGGGAGCATCGGTTCCGGTGGGACTCAGACCCGTTTCTCGAAGAGCCGCGCGCTGAACCACGAGTCCTCGAAGTCGCGATGGCCGGTCTCCACGAATCCGCGGCGCAGATAGTAGTCGCGCAAGGCCGGGTTGGTCGCCACGCAGTAGAGGCGCAGGTATGACGCCCCGGCAGCGTGGGCCCGTGCGGCGGCGTGGTCGAGCAACCGGCCGCCGGCGCCAGGCACGGCGATGCGGCGGTCGACCATCAGGCCGTGGATGTAATGCGCCTCTCCTGGTGGTGCGTCCGGCCACAGTTCGTCGGCCTCCAGCGACTCCAGGCCGGCGTGGATCCGGTCGACGTCGTCGACCAGGACCAGCCAGCTGCCCGCGGCCAGCTGACCGCGCAGCCGGTCCATCGTGAAGTGACCGGGTGGCCATTGCCGGATGCCGCGCGACGCCAGCCAGGTTTCCGATTCACGCCGGATGCCGAGCAGTGCCTCCGCATCCTCCAGTGTGGCGCAGCGGGCCGAAAGCGCGGGCATGGCATGGCAACTCACGCTCTCAGTGTCTCCTGGCGGCATACCTCGACGAGCAGCGCCGCCCGGGCGCGTCCGCGGCGGCGGTTCCCCGCCCAGCCACGGCGTCAGGTCATGCTGCCTCGCAACGTGCGGCGGGTCGTGACCATGGTGGCGCCATACGCCGTCGCCGCGACCACGAGGCAGACGAGGGCCACCGGCAGTGGCGGTCCCTGTGGCCACGGTTCGCCGACGAGTCCGATGCTGATCAACGTCATCGGGACCAGGGCGATGCCCAGCCCCACGACGACCGCACCGCCGACGATGAGACCGACCTCGGCACGCACCATTCGCCGGATCTGCGCAGGTGCCATGCCGATCGCGCGCAAGGTAGCCCATTCCTTGCGCCGGCGTGCGGTCGTCGCGACGAGTCGGTTGGCGACTCCCAGCAACACGTAGCCGAGCAACACCAGGGTGATGAGCAGGCTCACTCCAGCCGTCGGGTCGGCGGCGCCGACCAGCGAGGCAGGCAGGGCTCTGGCCGCCACGTCGACGCCGGCCATGCCGCGCACGGCCGCCCGTACGTGCCGCACGAGATCGGTCGCCCCGGGCTGCGCGACGATCAGCACGCTGTCCGACGCGGGAGAGCCGTGTGCTGTCAGTAGGTCCGTCGACAGCACCACCTTGCCGAAGCCGAAGCTGCGAGCGTATGTCGCCACGAGCTGGGGATGCACCACCGACCCGTCCGCGAGAATGGCGGTGAAACGGTCGCCGATCCCGATCCCCCTGGTCGACGCGGTGAAGGAGTCGAGCGCGGCTGTGTCGCCCGACAGCCGGTCCAGGTCGCCGTGAGTCACCTGCAGGTCCAATGCGGACGATGCCGAGTGGCCCAGTGCGGTGGCGGGAAGAGCCTCCGCCTGCCGCTGCCCGTCGTTGACCGAGGTGAGCACCACGGTGGTCGCGGACATCGGGACCGCGGCGCGCACACCGGCTGCCTGTCGGATGGCCGACAACGTCGACGGCGTCACGCCGCCGACGGAGTCCGCCGTCACGACGGCTGCCGCACGAGCCGCTGCGGCCTGGTCGTGCTGCGCGGCGGCCGCGATGGTGGTCCCGGTGAACAGTTGCGTCATCGTCAATGTGATCGCCAACGCCAGCACCGACAGTGCGCCACCGGTGCGCAGCGCATAGGCGCCGCTGTTGTTCGCCGCCAGCCAGGTGGGCACCGCGCGGTTGCGGGCGGCGAGCCGGCGTGACGCGCGTCGGCCCAGCGACCGGACCGCTGCCGGAGCGGCCATGGCCAGCCCGATCATCGCCAGCAGGATGCCCGACGCCGCACTGATCAGCGCGATGTCGTTGCGGGCGAACAGCGGGACCACTGATGCGACGAGCGGGAGGACGAGCAGCGCGATGCCGGTGCGCGTCCGCAGCACGCCGCCGGTGGCGGGTTCGGTGCCCGTGTCAGCGACCGCCCGCGTCGCCGGCGCCCGTGAGATGCGCCAGGACGACAGCCGTGATGCACCGCCGACTGCACCGAGCAGCAGCAGCGCCGTGAGGACTGCCGGAGCCGGGCTCCAGGCCACGGGCAGTTCGGACGACACGACGTCGTGGTGCGCCAGCAAGGTCAGCAATGGTCGCGACAGCAGATAGCCGACAGCAACACCCGCTGGGATCGCTGTGAACGCAGTGCGACTCGACTGCCTGGCGACCAGTGCACGGACCTGTCGCGGTGTCGCACCGACCGCGCGCAGCAGTGCGAGTTCGCGGGCCCGGTTCGTGACCGAGATCGTGACCGCTCCCGCGACGAGGAAGCCGACGAGCAGCACGATCACCCCACCCGCAGAGCCGGCCACCGTGATCAACTCCCCGCTGCCGGCCGCAGCAGACGGGTTCTCGACATCGCCGCGGGCAGCACCGGTCGTCACGACGAGGCCCGTGCCGGACAGCGCCCGGCGGACGCGATCGGCCACCTCCGCGACGGGCGTGCCGTGGTCCACGCTGACTGCCACGAGATCGACCGTGCCGCGCCGCTGGGCCAGGCGGCGTGCGGTCGCCTGGTCGACATACACGCCCCGCGCCGAATCGACCACGGCGGTGACCGTCATGGTGCGAGTCCGCCCGTCGAGGACGGCGTGCACGCGGTCACCCACATCCGTCCCCACGGCCGACGCCGCGTCGACCGAGAGGGCCAGCTGATCGCGCCCGTGCGGCGGGACACCGCGGAACGCCTTGTCTGGCAACAGCACACGGCTCCAGGCGTGGCCGTTGTGCCGTACATCGGGGACAGCAAGCGGTGTGCCGTTCTCGGCCAGCAGCGTGGCTGCGAACGTCGTGTCCGCCGACGCGTCCTGAACGCCGTCCACGGCCGCGATGCGGTGCACGACGTCGGCGCGCACGGGTGCCCGATCGGGCAGTGGCACGTCGAGATCCTGGTCTGTCGGGACCGATTGGCGTCCGGAGACCACCAGGTCGGCGCCGGCCAGCCGATGTGCGGGAAGGTGCGACCGGAGTCCGGTCTCGGCCATCACCAGGCACGCGGTCACCAGGACGGCGCCGACGAACACGGCGCAGGCGACCGCGACGACTTCACCGATACGCGGACGGAGTGCGAGCTTCAGATCCTCGAAAGCGTCCAGACAAGTGCGGAATCCGCGCTTGCCGAGCTGCGTGCGGTCGTGCGCAGCATCCTGCCGACCGTGTTGGAGAACGAAGGATTGGACGGCGCGTTGTCCGCCCTGGTCGCTCAGTCACCGGTGCCGGCCACGCTGCGGGTGCGAGCCGGTCGTGCACCGGTGTCGGTCGAGACGACCGTCTACTTCGCGGTCGCGGAGGCGTTGACGAACGTCGCCCGGCACAGCGGCGCGTCCCATGCCATGGTCGTGCTCACGCACACCGGAGACCGGCTACATGCCCGGGTGGAGGACGACGGACACGGTGGGGCGGTGGTGCGGGACGGCTCCGGTCTGGCCGGCATCGCGCGGCGCGCAGAGGCACACGATGGGACGCTGAGGGTGTGGAGCCCGGCGGGCGGGCCGACTGTCGTGGAGGTGGAGTTGCCGTGCGGGTCGTGATCGCCGAGGACGATGCGCTCCTGCGGGAAGGCTTGGTCCTGCTCGTGCAGGGGGAGGGGATCGACGTGGCAGCCGCAGTCGGTGGCCCGGAGGAGCTCCTGCTGGCGGTGGACGAGCACCGGCCGGACGTTGCTGTTGTCGATGTCCGGATGCCGCCGACCCACACCGACGAGGGCATCCGTGCGGCCGTCGCCGCACGTCGTACTCATCCGGGCCTCGCCGTTCTCGTGTTGTCGGCGTATGTCGAGCAGAGTTTCGCGACCGAGTTGCTCGCCGACGGAGCGGGAGGGGTCGGTTACCTGCTCAAGGAGCGCGTGGGGCGGGTGGCGGCGTTCCTCGACGCACTGCAGCGCGTCGCCCACGGTGGCACCGCGATAGACTCGGAGGTGGTGGCACAACTCTTCTCCAGGCAGCGGGCGAACGACCGCATCGCGTTGCTCAGCCCCCGCGAACGCGAGGTGTTGTCGGTGATGGCCGAGGGCCTCGGCAACGCGGCGATCGCCACACGGCTCTTCATCACCGACAACGCGGTGCACAAGCACATCCGCAACGTCTTCGCCAAGCTCGCACTCGAGCCCGGTGATGACACCGACCGGCGGGTCGCCGCAGTGCTGCGCTTCCTGGAGGCCGACCGATGAGCACCACCCGGATGTTCGTCGCGATCCGTCCGTCCGAGCGCGTCCGCGACCAGCTGTCGGAGTTCCTCGCGCCGCGCGACGGTATGACGTGGATCGACCCCGCGCAGTGGCATCTCACCCTCGCTTTCCTGGCAGCCGTGCCGGATCACCGTGAGGACGAGCTCGTCGACGCGCTGCGCCGGACCACGTTGCGGCACAGCGCATGCGAGCTTCGGTTGAGCGGGGCCGGAGCGTTCCCCGACCCGCTCGGAGCTCGCGTCCTGTGGCTACGTCCGAGCGTCGATCTGACGCCGTTGGCGACCGGTGTACGGCACGCGGCCAACTCGGCCGGGGCGACGCCGGACGGGCAGCGCTTCGTCGGCCACCTGAGCGTCGCGAGACCGCGCCGCCCCATGGATGCGCGGCGTTGGCTGCAGGTCCTGGACACGTTCACCAGTGACACGTGGCGGGTGGACGAAGTGGAGCTGGTCGCGTCATACCTGGGCGAGGGACCGCACCGCCGGCCCCGTCACGAGACCGTCGCACAGTTGCCGCTCGGTCCGGCATCGAGCGCAGGACGATCATGAGGGTGCAGGTCGCCGTCTTCGACCGGAAGACGCCGTCGGGCGCGCGATGCAAATCGGTTGCCGCCGGTCTCCGCGGCGGTGTTCGCTCAGCGTATGCCGATCGAACTACGCACGCCCGGTGTCGCCGATCTCCCTGCGGTCAACGGCGCCCTGCGGGACTGGCAGCGCGATGACCTGCCCCTGCAGTTCCACCCGGGTGACCTGGGCTGGTTCCAGCGCTTCGGCGCGGAGCGCACGGCACGCGCCACGCGGACGTGGCTGCGTGACGGTCGCATCATCGCCGTCGGTATGGCGGACGAACCGGACCTGATCCGGCTGACAATGGCACCGGACCTCGCCCAGGACGCAGAACTCGCGGGCCGGCTCGCCGCCGACCTGGGAGACCCGGCGCGCGGTGTGCTGGGCGAGGGCGAGGTTTTTGTCGAGGTCCCGAACGACGTACTGGTGCGAGATGTATTGCACGGCAACGGATGGCAGCTGGACGAGGAGTGGACACCGCTGCGACACCCCCTGACCGATCTGCCGGAGCCCTCGCTGCGGATCGAGGTGATTGATGCGGACCACGCGGCGGACAGTGCGGCGGTGCAGCGCGGTGCGTTCCCGACATCGACATTCACCGAGCAGCGTTGGCAGTCCATGGCCCAGAGCGCGGCCTTCGCCGACGCGCGCAGCCTTGTCGGGTATGACGACGAGGGTCGTCCGGTGGCGTCCACGACTGTGTGGGGTGCCGGAGCCGGGAGGCCGGGATTGATCGAGCCGCTGGGCGTGCACCGGGACCACCGCGGCAAGGGGTACGGTCGCGCCATCTGTCACGCCGCCGGCATCGCGTTGCGTGAACTCGGAGCGTCATCGATGCTGGTCTGCACGCCGAGCTCCAACGTCGGTGCCGTTGCGGCATACGTCTCGGCAGGGTTCGAGAAGCTGCCGCTGCGGCGTGATCTCGGCCGGAAGTCGTGAGCAACAACGAGTCTGGATCTGCCGGTGCGACAAGCGTTTTCGGACAACGCGACTTCGACATACGGTTCGAATGGGGTCCGACGGGTGCGCGGGCGGTGCGTGCCGATGTCGCGGTGATCGTCGACGTACTCAGCTTCTCCACGTCGGTGACCATCGCCGTCGGCCGTGGAATGACGGTCTTTCCCTACCCGTGGAAGGATGACCGGGCGGCGGACTTCGCAGCCGCGCACGATGCGGTGCTCGCCGTCGGTAGGCTCGAGGCGACGAAGTCCGAACGCCCGTCAGCGCCGTCCCTGTCTCCGGCCGGATTGCTTGCGGGAGAGGCTGTTCCGCGCCTCGTGTTGCCGTCGCCGAACGGTTCCACCATCGCAGCGTCGTTGCGTGGCATGGACTCGCTCGTGGTGGCCGGGTGCTTCCGCAACGCGGATGCCGTCGCACAGTGGCTGGCGGACGGACTCCAGGGCGGTCGCTCCGTCGCGGTGATCGCTGCGGGGGAGCGGTGGGAGTATGACGACTCGCTACGCCCGGCGTTGGAGGATCAGCTCGGCGCCGGAGCGATCCTTGCCTGTCTTCGGGCTCGCGGGTATGCCGCACGGATGAGTCCTGAGTCGCTCGCTGCTGCAGCGCTTCTCGACCGCCTGAAGGGCAATCTCGGGGCGGTTCTGCATGAGGCGGTGAGCGGTCGTGAGCTTGCTACCAAGGGTTTCGCGTCCGATGTCGCCGTCGCGGCCGAACGCGACGTCTCATCGGTGGTTCCGATTCTCGTGGACGGTGCGTTCGGCCCTGCGGGCTGACGGTCAGACGCCGCTCTTCGCGCGCTCGATGATCGTGGTCAGCGCCGGCGCACCGTCCTCGGGCGTGCCGTCGGTGCCCGGGTCGACGCCGCCCCCTGCGATCTTGTCCAACACCGTCATCCCGGCCGGCGTCACGTGGCCGAAGACGGTGTAGTCGGGGGAGAGGCGCGAGTCGTCATACACCAGGAAGAACTGGCTGCCGTTCGTGTCCGGCCCGCCGTTGGCCATGGCCAGAGTGCCGCGTGTGTAGTTCTTCCGGCTGCCGTCGGGGAAGCCGGGCCAGTTCGGCAGGGCGTTGGCAGAACCCAGCTCGTCCTTGAACCAGTAGCCCGGGTCGCCCCAGCCCGTGCCGAGCGGGTCACCACACTGCAGCACCGAAAGTGCATACGGCGCAGTGTGATAGGCGGTCAGCCGGTGGCACGTGGTGCCGTCGTAGTACTTCTGGTGTGCCAGGTGGACCATGCTGCGAACGGCACACGGAGCGGCGGCTCGGTCGAGCACCACGGGGATGTCGCCCTGATTGGTCTTCAGGGTCAGCCCGGCGTTGCCGTGCGTCGCCTTCGCCGGATCCGGTGGGAGACCGACGAAGGTCGAGTACGTCTGGTCGACCATCGGGGTGAACGCGCAGGCGCCCTTGGTCGGGACGGTCGGTGGCTCCGGGTTGCTGGCCGTTGCTGTGGGCATGACGGCCGCGGTGAGGCCGACTGCTCCGAGGGCTGCGAAGGTCTTCCACAGGTGCATGTTTGGCTCCTTGACGATGTGACGGGTGCGCTCAGGCTGCGCGGTTCGAGAACCGTATGGCGGGTTGCGGCGCAGTCGACTTCGCACAGATCCGCGGTCACATGTCCCATGGTGCAGGGTCGGGTGCGACCAGGCGCTCTCGTCGAATGGTGTTGTCCTTGCACACGATCAGGAACAGCTCACGTGTGTCGTCGCGCTCCGCAGCGATCACCCCGTTGACGACATGGTCGAAGGTGAAGTGCTCGAACTCTGGTCTGTCATCCAAGCCGGACATGGCCCCCAATCGAGATGTGGGTATGGCGTGCCGTCCCGCGGGCCCAGCGACTTCAGGGCATCGTCCTCGTCGTGTGACCGTCGTCGCTGCAAGCGATCGAGTTCCAATGCACGTGGATTTTTGGCCACCTCGTAAGGCTCGCTGTAGAAGCGTCGGTCGATCGCGACGAACGCACGAAGCCAGTCCGCCTCTGCATCGTTGAGCGACGGGTGGATGTCGAGGCGTCCCAGGTACATCGTGCTGAATCCCATGGCACGACAGCGAAGCAGCTTCGCCACGAGCATGCGGCAGGTTGTCCACAGCCGAACCAGCTGTGGACAACGTGGTCTGTCGTGACGGCTACGTGATTGCGGGCCGACGGGAGTTCAACTGGCTGTGTGCGTGGCTCTACAGCAATCACTTCCGCGGAACGTTCGATGGGGACGTATATGTCGTGACACAGCACGGCTGGGCTGGATCGATGGACCACCGCGCCGGATACGAGCCCTGCCTGCGGGGCACGTCTTCCGACGCGCGCCCTGGGGCGTGATCGACCCTGACAGGCCGGGCCGGGTAACGCCCGCGTGTCCGAGCAACGCCGACGTGTTGCTGGATATTCAGCATTCGGTACGGTTTCCTGTACAGAGGTGCTCATCCATGAAGACCATGAGTTACACGGAGTCGCGCTCGAAGTATGCCGAAGTGCTCGACTCGGTCGTTGACGACCGTGAAGAGGTCGTCATAACGCGTGCCCGCCACGAGCCGACAGTCATCGTGTCGCTGGATGACTACGAGTCGCTCAAGGAGACGGCGTACCTGTTGCGCAGCCCAGCTAACGCGCGGCCTGCTCGCGTCGAAAAGAGGGCATCGGCAACCGGAGCCACTGAAGCATGGCTTTCAGGGCTACTGGTCCCGGCGGATCAACGATGAACACCGGTTGATCTACAAGGTGGCTGCGGATGAGGTCCGCGTTGCAGGCTGTCGCTACCACTTAAGAATGACGAACCGTAACCTCGCCCTCATACGTCGACCGGCACTGACGGACCCACAGTAGAGAGACGGCCATGAGACTTCTGCTCACCTCCGGGGGAGTCACCAACGACAGCATCCGCGACGCACTGGTCGACATGCTCGGCAAGCCGATCGCCGAGTGCACTGCGCTGTGCATCCCCACGGCCATGTACGGACATCCAGCGGTCGGACCCGGGGTCAGGGCATGGGAGTTCATCAGTGGTCGCTCGACGAATCCGATGGTGGATCTGGGGTGGAAGTCCGTCGGTGTCCTCGAGCTCACGAGCTTGCCGAGTCTTGATGAAGCTCAATGGGTTCCGCTGGTTCGCGAGACCGACGCCCTGCTGGCCTCTGGCGGCGACGTGCTCTATCTGTGCCATTGGATGCAGCAGTCGGGCCTGGTGGACCTGCTCCCGTCATTGGCCGACACCGTCTGGGTCGGCCTGAGCGCAGGAAGCATGGTCATGACACCCGAGGTCGGTGACGACTTCATCCAGTGGCGGCCGCCGAACGGCGACGACCGGACCCTCGGCCTCGTCGACTTCTCCATCTGTCCCCACCTCGCGCCGGACGGCATGCCGGGCAACTCACTGGCCGAGGCCGAAGCGTGGGCTGCGACCATCTCTGCCCCGGCATACGCCATCGATGACCAGACCGCGATTGCAGTGGTCGATGGTGAGGTTCGCGTCGTCTCCGAGGGCGACTGGAAGCGAGTGCGTTTCCCATGAGCACCGGTACGGCACCCAAGAAGTTCATCCTCTTCGACCACGACGGCGTCCTGGTCGACACCGAGCCGTGGTACTTCGAGGCCGGGCGACGCGCTCTCGCAGAGATCGGACTCCCACTGGATCGCGAGCAGTATCTCCGGGACATCGCCGACGGTATGACGACCTGGGCACAAGCCAGAGCGGCCGGCGTCGACGAGCGCGTCATCGCCGGACTGCGTGACAAGCGTGACAGGTACTACCGGGATTATCTGCGGACCGAATCCATCGAGATTGCAGGCGTTCCCGAGGTTCTGGCCGCATTGTCGAGCCATGTCCGTATGGCGATCGTGACGACTGCGAAGCGTGCCGATTTCGATCTCATCCACCAGAAGCGCCAACTCACACGATTCATGGACTTCGTGCTCGTCCGCGAGGACTACGATCGCGCCAAGCCGCACGCAGAGCCCTACCTGACCGCGTTGGAGCGATTCGATGCCGCCAGGGGAGAGGCGCTGGTGGTCGAGGACTCGGCGAGAGGGCTGCGCTCCGCCGTCGCCGCCGGGATCGACTGTGCCGTTGTACACAACGATTTCACCGCGGCACAGGACTTTTCGCTGGCGACGCACCGCATCGAGAACCCGGCCGAACTCCAGCGCATCGTCTCGGCTCGGTAACGCGCTGCGCGTTAGTCGCCGGTGAGAGGTCAACGGATATCGCGAACGTCCTCTCTCGCGACATCCGTTGACCTCTCGAGGTAGCCGCCTCCGAATCGTCAGCCATCCGTCCGAGAGACCGACGTCGATGAGGCCGACATCGCGCACGTCAGGACACGGCCTGGGCTGGGAGCGGCGATCAGGTCCGTAAAACCCGTCCGGATATGACGGCTGCTTGCGATCCGATAATCGACATTATGTCAACTAGTAGTGGAAGGAAGACGGCTCGGGATCCATCCCCTGCCGTGCGCCGCACGCGCAACCCTCGACCCTTGGGGCTTGCCGCTCGGCGCGACGGCATACTCGAGCACGTGACCGAGGACTGGAAGCTGGACCGCATCCGTGCGGCGCACGACGGACGGAACCCGACCGTGCTGGCCGCACTGCCACAGAGCTTCGCGGTGATCGGCGACGCCCAATTTCTGCCCGGCTACTGCGTGCTCCTGGTGGACGACCCGTCGATCGATCGACTGACCGAAGTTGAGTCCCGCATAGTGGTGTAGCGCGGTCGCCGTGATCGTCCTGGTATTGGACGTGGTGCGGCCACCGCGTGATCCTTCGAGTGAACCTCTCACAGCACTCTCGAATGGAGTCATCACGATGACCGCACCACACATTG
>NZ_JBQCGS010000020.1:0-18458 GCF_051955415.1 Flexivirga sp. | reverse complement strand
CGGCCCGGCGCCGCCATGTGTGGGCCCCCAACCCCCCCCGGGGGGGGCCGGGGCCGTTCACCACCCGGGGGAGACGTTGGTCCGGGGGGGGGGGCCTGGGCCGCGCAAAAGGTCGACCCTGGGGAGACTTTGTGTACAGGTGCAGTCCCAGCCCGACATACCCTGTGCCGAGCACCGTGTCATTCTCCGGAAAGGAAACCCGTGACCGACCAACCGTCCGCACGCACTGTCGCCTTCGAGCAGGCGCTCGCGGAGGCGGGTTGTCCGGGCCGGGTCCGCGTGCTGCCGGAGTCCGGTCGCACCGCTGCACAGGCAGCGGCCGCGCTCGGCTGCGACCCCGGCGCGATCGCGAGCAGCCTGGTCTTCCTCGCCGGAGATGAACCGGTGCTCGTCATGACCAGCGGCGCTCATCGCGTCGACACCGACCTGCTGTCCCGCGAACTCGGCGTGCCGGTCGTGATGGCGCGCGCGAAGCTCGTGAAGGAGGTCACCGGTCAGCCGATCGGTGGCGTTTCGCCGATCGGCCACCCTGCACCGTTGCGCACGCTCGTCGATCAGAGCCTGCAGACGTATGACGAAGTGTGGGCCGCCGCGGGCAGTGCGCACAGCATCTTCCCGATCACGTTCGCCGACCTGGTGCGCATCACGGACGGCACCCCGATGCGGATCGCCGCGGATTGAGACGTCCTGACGAACAACACCTACGATCCGGCGGCGCCGACCCGCCAGTAGCCCATGAAACTCACGGCCGCCCGGGGCACCTCGAAGTCGTTGACCAGCAGCCGGCGCAGCGCACGAACCTGACTGGACTCACCGGCGATCCAGGCGGACAGTGCCGGAGTGCGGACCGGGTCGAGTTCGGGGTCGGTGATCTCCCAGTACGCGTCCTCGGCGCCGTCGAACACGACCGTCGTCGGCGCGTCGTCGGTCACCAGCGGCCCGTATGCCGTCAACCAGTCCCGCACGGTCGCGACCTGGTCGTCGCCGCGGTCGGCGACACACCACGCGACCTCGACACCGGCAGGCGCCTCCACTCCCCGCGCATCATCAAGATGCGGGACCTCGACGCAGATCAAACCCTTCGCGTCGGCCGGCAACCCTCGTGCGATGCCATTGATCGCCGGCAACGCGCTCAGATCACCGACGACGAGTTGCGTTGCAGAGGCAGCATATTGGCGGCGGAATTCCAACCCGCCGGCGTCGCCGTCGAAATCGGCGTTCGGTCCGAAGACGATCACCGCGTCACCCGGCTCCGCCTCGATCGCGAAGCGCGAGCCGGGGCCCGTGACACCGTGATCGACGAAGTCGACGTCGATCTCGCCCACCTCCGGGCGCACCGCGACCACCGTGTAGGTCCGGATGAACGCGCGTTCCTCTTCCGGCTGCTCGCGCCATACGCTCCACCAGTCAGGGCCCGTGGGGAAGGCGTCGAGCGGCAGCCCGCCCGGCTTGGGCACCACCAGCTTGATGCGTTGGTCGAAGCCGCGGTCCGCGAAGGCGTCCAGCGACGGGTCGGCGAACGTCAGGCGCACCAGGCTCGGGGACCGGCGCTGCCGACGGGCCAGGCGGACGGGGAACATGCGGTAGGGCGACACCTCGACGGTCACGGTCACGGTCGACTTCCTCTCCTCAACAGATTGGTAAGGCTAACCTAACTGATACTGATCCGATGGGTCGCGGCGCCCGGCGTTCTACCATCGGGACGTGGCATTCAGCGGCATACCCGAGGCGGCCTTCGACTTCTACGACGATCTGGAGGTCGACAATTCCAAGACATTCTGGAGCGACCACAAGCAGGTGTATGACGAGGCGGTCCGTGCGCCGATGCAGGCACTCGCGGACGCCCTGGCGGACGACTTCGGTCCGGCGAAACTGTTCCGGCCGAACCGCGACCTGCGGTTCGCCAAGGACAAGTCGCCGTACAAGACCCATCAGGGCCTGTTCGTCGAGGCCGGGACGGCCACCGGCTGGTATCTGGAGGTGTCGGCCGCCGGTGTGCGGTCCGCGGCCGGTTGCTACCACGCCGACGCCGCTGCGCTGCGGGCGATCCGGGCAGGCATCGACTCGCCGGACGGTGCCGAACTGCAGCGGCTCATCGACGGCTTCGTCACCCGCGGCTGGAAGTTGGGCGGCGACGAACTGAAGACCGTGCCGCGTGGCTACGCCAAGGACCACCCGCGGATCGGGCTGCTGCGCAAGCGTTCCCTGGTGCTCTCGCAGGACTACGGCTTCGCCGAGTTCGTCCGCAGCGCCGAACTGCTGGACCGGGTCCGGTCCGACTGGGAATGCGCCCGTCCGCTGCTCGACTGGATCCTCGCGCGCCTGCCCCGTTGACCGGTCGGCCGGTCAGCCGCGCCGCTCGATGTCGTCCCGGTGGTGCAACCGCGCGAGCAACCGGCCGTGGTGCCGGCCGTTCTCGGCGGCCAGCACGCCCTCCGGTGTGGCGTGCTCCAGGTCGTCCGGTGCGGCGTCACCCGTGCGCAGGTCGATCTGCTCCGACAGGTAGCGCCACAAGACCGCGATCGACGCGGCGACCGGCACCGCGAAGAACGCTCCCGGAATGCCGAACTCGCTGCCGCCGAACGCGACCGACAGCAGGACGATCGCCGGGTGCAAGGACATCGACCGGCTCTGCAGCAACGGTTGCAGCACGTGACCTTCGATCTGCTGCACCGCCACGATGATCACCAGCACGATGAGCGCCTTGGTGACGCCGCCGGCGACCAGGGCGACCAGCACCGCCACCGTGCCCGCCGCGAACGCCCCCACGATCGGGATGAATCCGCCGAAGAAGGTCAGCACCACCAAGGGCACCGCGAGTGGCACCTGCAGCACCACCAGCCCGATGCCGATGCAGATCGAGTCGACGGCGCTGACGATCGCCTGGGTCCGGATGAAGCCGGAGAGGGTGTTCCAGACACGGGTCAACGCCTCGGTCAGGTGCGCGCCCGCGCCGCGCCCGACCGAGACACGCACCCAGGGCAGGAACCGCGGGCCGTCCTTGAGGAAGAAGAAGGTCAGGATCAGCGCCACGACTGCGTCGATCAGCACCTGGCCGGCCAGGGTGATGCCGTTGAGCACCTCGGTGGCGATCTTGTCGCCACTGGCCTTCAGCTTGTCGGTGATGCTCGACGTGGCCTGGTCGATCTGCTCGGGATGGATGTGCAGCGGGCCGTTCTGCAGCTGATCGCGCAGTTGGTTGACACCTGCCACCGACTGGTTGACCAGGTCGCCCCACTGGGAGGACACGGTCGGTGCCATCGCGGCGATGACCCCGCCGACCACCACGATGGCCAACAGCATGCCGCCCACGGCAGCGAGGGCGGGTGGCACCTTGTGCGCCCGCATCCAGCGCACCGGCGGCCAGAGCACGGTCGTCACCAGCAACGCGACCGCCACCGGCAGCAGCGCCGGCCAGAACATGCCCAGCACCTTCAGGACCAGCCACGTCGCGGCGACCACGACGATGAAACGCAGCGACCAGCTCGCGGTCCACTTCAGCGCATGACTGATGACCGCAGCGCGGTCGATGCCCTGGTTGGGGTTGCGCGCTGCGGCATACCGCGCCGACCGCGGCGGAGCGGTGTCGTCCTCGACGTGCCCCTCATGCCCCTCGACCGACCGGTCCTGCCGATCGATGGCGGGGACGGGGTTGCTGGGACGGCGCTTGCCCATGGTGGCGACTCCTCCCAGGCGCTCCGCGGCGGGTATGACGGGTGAACCCTTGCACGACGACGGTGCCGCAGTGCGGCCCGGGCGCAACGGTATGCCACCGCGGTCCAGGAATCGAGCAGCAGGGCGAACCGTCCGGCCCGGGCGTGCCTCGCGGCGGCCCGGCCGCTCGGCGGTTAGCCTTGCTCGGTGAGTTCGCCCACCCCGCAAGACGATTCGACCAACCCCTGGTTGGCGACCGGTCGTGATGCCCTCGTGCGTGATGCCGTGGGGGAGTGGCAGCGGCATCTGGTCGATCTCGGCGGGCGCAACACCCTGCTGTGGTTCCGTGATCTGCCCAGCGGCACGTTGGACCTCACCCGTGCGCACCCGGCCGGTATGGCGCAGCTCTTCTCGGCCGGCTCCGCACCGCTGCCGCTGCTGTTGCGCGAGCCCGCCGCCCTCGCCGAGGGCGACCGCCGGGCACGCACCATCCGCTCCCGGACCCAGGCGTTGGCACAGGAGCGCGGCATCTCCTCCTGCTATCTCGCGATCGGGATGGCGACTTGGGACCACCCCGGGGCGCCCCGCCGGCCCGCGGCGCCGGTGCTGCTGCGACGACTGGAGATCACCGGCACGCCGAAGGACCCCCAGTCCTTGACGTTGCGGCTGCATCCGCAGCTGGAGTTCAACACGGTGCTGGCCAAGTATGTCGAGGTCGAACACGGCATCGACCTGGACATCGATGCGATCGACGCCTACCTGCAGGGGACCGCCCGGGTCGATCCGGGGGTCGTGCTGACCCGTGTCCAGCAGGCCTGCGCCGGCGTGCCGGGCTTCGCGGTCGCCCGTCGCTACGTGGTCGGCACCTTCAGTTACACCAAGTTGCCGATGGTCCGCGACCTCGGCGACCAGCTGCCCACGCTGTCCGCGCACCCGGTGATCGCGGCTCTCGCCGGTGACCGCGAGGCGCGCGATGAGGTGAGCGCGGACGCGCCGGCGCTGGTGGACCGGGACCCGGACACCGAGCATCTGGTGCTCGACGCCGACGCCTCCCAGCAGGACGTCGTCGAGGCCGCCCGGGCAGGCGCACACCTGGTCGTCGAGGGGCCGCCCGGCACCGGGAAGAGCCAGACCATCGCCAACCTGATCGCTGCCATCGCGGCCGACGGACGGCGGGTGCTGTTCGTGGCCGAGAAGCGTGCCGCCATCGACGCGGTGGTCAAGCGCCTGGACCGGGTCGGTCTCGGTGACCTGGTCCTCGACATCCATGACGGGCAGGGCGACACCCGTGAGGTGGCCGCCGCGCTGGTGGCCCGGATGGACCAGCTGGCCGGTGCCGAGCGCACATTCCACGCGACCTCCTCCGACCTGGTCGCATTGCGCGACGAACTCGCCGCGCACCGACTGGCGATGCACGCGCCGCGTGGACCGTGGGGGGTGACCGTCGACGAAGCGCTGGGCCGGGTCGCGGCGTTCCACGCGATGCGGCCCGCGCCGCGTTCCCACGCCGGCATCGACCCGGCCGATCTCGACACGATCCCCGCCGCCCGGCGCGACGAACTGCGCGACGAGCTGGTGCGGGTGGCGGAGCTGGGCGCCTGGCGCACGGACGGACGGCCCGACCCCTGGTACGGCGCTCGGGTGGTCGGCGTGCAGCAGGCGGCGGAGACCGAGGAGCTCGTGCGCCGGTTGGCCGACGGCGGGCTGCAGGACCACCGCGACACGTTGGTCGCGCTCGGGGAGCGGGTGGGCCTGCCCGCTGCCGGGTCGATGTCGGAGTCCGAGCAGCAGCTGGAGCTGATGGGCGACGTGCACCGGACGTTGGAGACCTTCCGCCCCGAGGTCTTCTCCGCGCCACTGGACCAGCTGGTCCATGCCACCGGGTCCAGCGACTACCGCAAGGCCGACGCGAGCGGTTCGGGCTCCGGTCTGGGCGTCCTGGACCGCAGGCGCTTGCGCAAGCAGGCCCGGGCCCTGCTGCGGCCCGGGCAGCCGCCCTCGGACCTGCACGGCGTGCTTCAACTCGCGGCCGGTCAACGCAGCCGCTGGCGGGCGATCGCCGGCAAGGGCTCGCTGCCGTCCGCACCTGTCGACGTGGCCCGACACCTGGCGGCGCACGAGCGGTTGCGCGAGGACCTGGAGTGGCTGGCCAAGCGGCTGGAGGGCACCGGCGAGGGCAACGAGTTGCTCGACCTCGACTACGACAAGCTGCAGGACCGGTTGCGGCGCCTCGCCGACGCGCAGGACCGGTTGGCTCTCGTGCCGACGGTCATCGGGCCGATCGACCAGTTGCGCGCCAACGGTCTGGGCGACCTGATCGACGACCTCGCGGCCCGCAAGGTGCCCTCGGACAGGGTCGCTGCCGAGTTCGAGTTCGTCTGGTGGCGCGCGGTGCTCGCCCGCATCGCTGATCTTGATCCGGCATACGGCGAAGCGGACGGTGTGCAGTTGCGCGAGCGGGTCGACGCCTACGCGCGCGCCGACGCCGAGCACGTGCACTCCGGGGCGGCGGCCGTGCGGGGCGCCTGGGCCGACCAGGTGCGGCAGGTGATGCGCGACTTGCCGGAGCAGGAGACACTGCTGCGCGCCGAGGCGCGGGCGGAGCGGCCGGGGCCGCTGCGCGACCTGCTCCCACAGGCCCCCGAACTCCTCACCGCCGTCGCGCCCTGCTGGGTGATGAGTCCGCTGCTGGTGGCGTCCACGCTGCCGCCGGGGGTGTGGTTCGACGTGGTGGTCTTCGACGAGGCGTCGCAGATACCGCCAGCCGAGGCGATCTCGGCGATCTCCCGCGCAGCGCAGGTCGTCGTGTCCGGCGACCGGCGGCAGTTGCCGCCGACCAGTTTCTTCCGCGGCGTCGAGCAACCGCGCGACCACGACGCGGACGACGAGGAGCCGGCCGCGGTCACCGCCGAGTCCATCCTCGACGCGCTGAGCCCGTTGTTGCCGAGCCGCGAACTGACCTGGCACTACCGGGCGCTCGACGAGCGGCTGATCGCCTTCGCCAACGCCCAGATGTATGGCGGCCGGCTGATCACCTTCCCCGGTGTCGGCGACGACACCGTCGTCCGGCTGGACGTGGTGACCGGTGGCGCCGCCGGTGACCCCGGCGACTCCGGCGACTCCACGGAGATCGACCGGGTGGTGCGGGTCGTCCTGGACCAGGCGCGACAGCGACCGGACGAGTCGATCGGCGTCATCACCCTCGGGCAGCGGCACGCCGACCGGATCGAGGCGGCGCTGCGCACCGCGATCGCCACCGACCCCGCGGTGGCCTGGTTGCTGGACGAGTCGCTGCCGGAGGCCTTCTTCGTCAAGAATCTCGAGCGGGTCCAGGGTGACGAGCGCGACGCGATCGTGCTCTCCATCGGTTACCCGCGAACGGCCGACGGCTCCGCGCCGCACCGCTTCGGCCCGATCAGCGCCGAGGGAGGCGAACGCCGGCTCAACGTGGCGATCACCCGCGCCCGCCGCCGGATGGTGGTGGTGTCCTCCTTCTCCGGCGACGAGCTGCATCCCGGCCGGCTGCGTTCGCGTGGCGGCCTGTTGCTGCGTGACTTCCTGCTGTATGCCGGGTCCGGAGGTGCGGCCCGGCGCGTGCACCCGGATCCCGCGGCCGGCGCCGGTGCCGACGACAAGCCGAACGCTGGGACCCGGACGGCTGGGGTGGTCCGAGGGCCGGACGGTCGACGCCGTCGCGCCGCCTCGTCCGGGAGTGTGCTGGACCGGCCGATGCTGCCGCCGACGCCCGAGGTGGAGGTGCCGCTGCTGGTGCGCGACCTGTCGCGGCGGCTGCGGGCGGAGGGTCTGGTGGTGCACCCCGGCTGGGGCACGTCGCGGCACCGGCTGGATCTGGCGGTCGAGGACCCGCGCCGACCCGGTGCGCTACTGGTCGCGATCGACACCGACGGCCCGGTCTACGGCTCGATCCCGTCCACCCGGGACCGCGAGCGGTTGCGGGCCGAGCAACTGCGCCGGCTCGGCTGGAGCTACCAGCGGGTCTGGACACGCGACCTGTTCCGTGATCCGGCGCGCGAGGTGGCGCGGTTGGTCGAGGCCGTGCACGCAGCGTCCGCTGAGGTCGCGGCCGCCGGCCAGCAGGCACGCTTGGAGACAGCGCACGACCGCGCGCACAACCCGTGGCTGGCCGATGACTGAGGACGAGGATCCGGCCACTGCCGCCGACGAGCCACAGCCACGGCGAGAGCGGCGGCACCGGCGCGCCACCCGCCCGGCGACCGGCGGTGATCCGCAGGCGTCGGTCCCGGTGCGGCCGGGACGGGACGACACCGATGCAGGCTGGTCACCGGACGCCCCGGAAACGGACGGTGACGCCACCACGCGCGCGCCGCAACCGCGCAGCGGCCGGCCGGAGAGCGCCGAGGACCGGTGGTGGCGCGAGCAGCGGCCGCCGCACTGGGAGTAACCACCCGACACGCGGAAGGGGCGGGAACCGATGCGGTCCCGCCCCTTCCGGCGTGCTGGCGAAGCTGCGTGGTCAGGCGCGACCGTTGCCCTCGCGCAGCTCGTGCAGGATCTGGGTGAGGACGTCGACCTCGGTGGCTTGTGCCTCTTCCTCCTTCGCGAAGCGGGCGTGGAACGCCTCGTAGGGCTTGACCACCCCGAAGTAGACGGCGGCAGCGACGATCACGAATCCCACGACCGCGGTGACGAAGTCGCCGACGTGCACACCGCCGGGCACGTAGCCACTGAAGTTCGGCTGACCGCCGATCTTGCCGAGCAGATCCAGGATGATGGCGGTGAACGACTTGACCACCGTCGCGAAGGCGCCGCCGATGATGAAGGCAACGGCCAACTGGACGAGGTTGCCCTGCATGAGGAACTTCTTGAAACCTGCCATGTCTGTGTGTCCTTGACTCGAAGGATGATCGCGGTCGCCGGGAACTGTAGCGGAGACCCGTGGCCGATGAAACGCAAAACACCGGCGCGCGTGTCTCGATTGTGCTAAAGGACCGCAAAGAAGTGGTCAAGTGTCAAGCGTCTGCCCGCAGGGCCAGTTGTGTGCCGCCGCCGAGGCCACCCGCACGCGCGTTGTTCGCCGAGCCGATCGCGGCCGCCTGAGCCGGAGTGACCGCCACCAGGACCGCGGACGCATCGCCGGACACATCCGGGCCCGACCGGCCGGCGCCACCGAGCTCGGGCGCTGCACCGGTCGCACCAGGTATCGCGACGACCGGGACGGACGTGGCGAGGGTCCGGGCCTTGCCGGTGTCGATCAGGTCCACCCGGTCGCCGGGTTGCAGCACCCGCAACAGCACCCGGTCGGTGCTCGGCACGCCGACCACGAGCGCGCCGGCCGACAGGCCCGGCCAGGACCGAGCTCCGCGGACCCGCGCCGAGGTGACCGGCTCGCCGGAGCGGATGGCCGCGGTGACCACCTTGCCGGTCGCGGCGGCCGGGTCCAGTTGTCCGGGGACCCGGTCACCGGCGGCCCAGCGCACCTGGCGCAGGTCCGTAGCTGCCAGCCGGTCACCGGCGTGCAGGTCGTGCGCTGCCACGGTGACCGCATGGGTCGGCGGATCGGCCGGCCGGACCGCACCCACCACGGCGAGCACCGCACAGCCGCCGAGCAGTCCGGCGAGCAACCGGCGGCCGCGCGAGCGTCGCCACCGGGCCTCGCGGCTGTCGCCCTGCCAGGAGCGTGGCAGCAGAGCCTGCGCCCGCCTCATCGGGGGAGGGTGATGGGGAGTTCCTGGCCGTCCAGCACCCGGCGTCACGGGCAGGTGGCCGCGTCGTCGGACTCCGGTGCGGGCAGTCGCGAGATCGTCCGGCGCAGACCGGTCTTGAGCTGCTCGATGTTGCGGGCGAAGACCCGCATGACCTCCTCGTGGGTCACCGACTCGCCGCCTTCCACCCCGGCGTCGTTGTCGGTGATGAGGCAGGCGGTGGCGAAACACATCGCCAGCTCCCGCGCGATCGATGCCTCGGGCATCCCCGTCATGCCGACGACCGACCAGCCCGCCGCCTGGTGCCATTGGGACTCGGCCCGGGAGGAGAAGCGCGGGCCGCCGAGGACGACCAGGGTGCCCCCGTCGACGGTCCGGTCGAAAAGACTGTCCGCCCGCACCGACTCCATCAGCGCCGAACGCAGCCGAGGACAGTAGGGATCGGCGAACGACACGTGCACGACCGGACCCTCCTGGTCGTAGACGGTGCCTGCGCGGCCCGAGGTGCGGTCGACGACCTGGTCGGGCACCAGCAGCGTGCCGGGGGTGTGCTCCGGCCGCAACGAACCGACAGCGCAGGGCGCCAGGACCTGACGGACCCCCACCGAACGCAGCGCCCACAGATTGGCGCGGTAATTGACCAGGTGGGGCGGGAACCGGTGGCCTTGCCCGTGCCGGGCCAGGAACGCGACCCGGCGCCCGTCGACATCGCCGATGACGATGTCGTCGCTCGGCGGACCGAACGGCGTGTCCACCCGCACCCGCTCCGGGGAGTCGAAGAACGAGTAGAAGCCGGAGCCGCCGATGACGCCGATGTCCGCGCGCTCGCCCTCCGGCACACGCTGGTGAGGATGGTCGTCTGAAGTCATGCTGCGAGGTTAGTCAGCAGCAGTCGTCAGTCTGTCGGCAGTGGCCGCACCGGTGGACGACCCGACGGCATCCGGGGGATGTGGATATCGGGCGAGGTGGAAACTACGCGGCCGAGCCGTCCGAGCTGGACGACGACGAAGAGGACGCGGTGCTACTGGAGCCGGTGCCGCCGGACGTCGTGCTGGTCGAGGACTCCGAGCTCGACCCGGTCCCTGCGCCGGACCCTGAGCCGGACGCGGACTCCTTGGCCGCTGTCGTCGTGGAGGTCGACTTCTTGCCGGAGTCGCGCGAGTCGGTCTTGTAGAAGCCCGAACCCTTGAACACCACGCCCACGGCGCCGAACTGCTTGCGGAGCGCCCCACCGCACTCGGGGCAGGTGGTCAGCGCGTCGTCGGAGAAGGACTGCTGCACATCGAAGGCGTGCGCGCAGTCCTTGCATACATAGGCATAGGTCGGCACGCGCACAGTGTACGGCGTGCTCGTGGCGTCGCTGAAATTCGCTCCTGCCGACGCAGGGCGTCGCGGCCGGTCCTACTCCGACTCCGACCGCAGGGGCGTCGCCCAGCCCGCCATACGCCCGTCGCGGGAGACCGACCGCACCCGTCGGACCGCCTGGTCCCGCGAGGTGGCGGTGGTGACCAGCAGCAACTGGTCGTCCCGCCGGATGACGGTGCGTGGGCTGGGCACGAAACCCTGTTCGCCGCGGACGATGAGGGTGACGTTGGCCCCTTGGGGCAGCCGGAGTTCCTGGATCTCCACGCCGTTGAGCCGGGACGTCGAGCCGACGTGCAGCTGCAGGACGTCCGCGTGCAGCTCCTCCAGCGGCGTGGCTTCGACGTCCAGGTCGAGCACCTGGGCCGCTTCGACCACGCCGAGCCGGCGGGCGATCCACGGCATCGGCAGCGCCTGGACGAGCGTGAAGATCAGCACCAGCACGAAGACCAGGTCGAAGATCCAGTCGGTGTTGGGAGTGCCGACGGTCAGCGGCACGGTCGCCAGCACGACCGGGACGGCCCCGCGCAGACCGGCCCAGGACAGGAAGAGCTGCTCCTGCCAGCGGAAACGGAACCACGCCAGGCTGGCGAAGACCGACACCGGCCGGGCGACCAGCAGCAGGACCAGGCCCACGATGATGGCCGGCACGATCTGGGTGTCGAGCCGGCTCGGCGCGGCCAGCAGTCCGAGCAGCACGAAGAGACCGATCTGCGCGAGCCAGCCCACCGACTGCACGAATCCGTGCACCGCCCGCGCGTGCGGCAGGTTGCTGTTGCCGAGCACCAGCGCCGCCAGGTAGACCGCGATGAACCCACTGGTGTGCACCAGGCTGGCGGTCGCGTAGGCCAGCACGGCCACCGCGAGGATGCCGATCGAGAACAAACCGGAGGAGGTCGGCGCGTTGCGGTGGCTGAGCCTGGCGAACAGCCAGCCGATCGCGAGCCCGATGAGGGCACCGCCGACCAGTTCGCCGGCCGCCTCCAGCAGCACGACCCACCACGCGTGCGCGCTGCGGCCCGGCGTCGCCGCGTCGGCCAGGGCGACCACCAACAACACCACCGGAGCGTCGTTGAAACCGGACTCCGCCTCCAGGACACCGGTCAGCCGAGCCGGCAGCCCGACCCGTTTGAGCACGGAGAACACCGCCGCAGCGTCGGTCGAGGTGACGATTGCGCCCAGCAGCAACGCGATCGTCCACGACTTGCCCAGCAGCAGCACGACGAAGGCGGCGACCACCACGACGGACACCAGCACGCCCAGCGTCGACAGCAACGCCGCCGGCGCGATGGACGACTTGATGCTCGACCACCGCGTCGAGATGCCGCCCTCGGCGAGGATCAGCGCCAGCGCCGTGTAGCCCAACACCTGTGTCAGCTCGGGATTCTCGAACTGTATGCCGAAGCCACCGTCGCCCATGATCAGGCCGATGCCGAGGTAGAGCACCAGGGTCGGCATACCGGAGCGGTTGGCGAAACGGACCGCCAGCACCGCGATGAGCAGCACCACCGCCGAGATGAAGAGCACCAGCGCAAGGTCGTGTGTGGTGAAGCTCTGCGCGGCGGAGGCGGCCACAAAGGTCTCCTTCGCGAGGTGGTCGGACCGGGGCTCGGGGTCAGTATTTCAAACGCCGGAGCCGACCGGCACCACGCCACCGGACGGGGTCAGCACGACATCGACCGGGCGGTCGTGCGGCTCGGCCGGGACGCCGTCCACCAGTTCGTCGTCGAAAAGCACTGCCAGCACAGGAGTCCCGGCCTTCGTGCGGGCCAGTGCACGGTCGTAACTGCCGCCGCCCTGACCCAGCCGCAGCCCGGTCGCGCGGTCCACGGCCAGCGCCGGCGCGACGACGAGCCCGACGCTGCCGATGGCCGCGACGCCGAGGTCGGTGCCCGTGGCCACGTCTCTCCAGGACAGGTCGTTGTCCGCCAGGAGTTCGGGCACCAGAAGTCGTATGTCGTGCTCGCGCAGCATCCCGATGAGCGGTTCGGTGGGCGGCTCGCTGGGTAACGAGAGGTAGACCGCCACGACGGCGGGTCGGGACGTGGCCTCGAGCCGTTGCCGCAACCCGTGGGCGAGCGCCTCACCCAGAGCGTGCCGTGCCGCGGGCGTCGTCTCGGCCCGGCGCTGTGCGCGTGCCACGCGCACCACCCGGCGTGCGGACGGTTTGTCGGCAGGGAGCACGAGTGGCATACCGCTCATTCTCCCGGATAACACCGGAACTCGCCGAGACGGTGCCTTAGCCTGACGACCATGACGACCCAGGGGAAACCACACGTGCGCAAAGCAGTCATTCCGGCGGCAGGTCTGGGTACCCGCTTCCTGCCCTCCACCAAGGCCATCCCCAAGGAGATGCTGCCGGTCGTCGACAAGCCGGCGATCCAGTACGTCGTCGAGGAGGCGGAGCGGGCCGGCATACACGACATCCTGATGGTGACCGGACGCAACAAGGCGGCGCTGGAAGATCACTTCGACCGGCACTGGGAGCTGGAGCAGGCGCTGGAGCGCAAGGGCGACCAACTGCGCCTGCGCCGGGTGCAGAAGTCGGCCAACCTGGGCAACGTGCACTTCATCCGCCAGGGTGAGCCCCGCGGTCTCGGCCACGCGGTCCTGTGTGCCAAGACGCACGTGGGCGACGCCCCCTTCGCGGTGCTGCTCGGTGACGACCTCATCGATGAGCGGGATGCGTTGCTGGACACCATGATCGAGGTGCAGGAGCAGTACGGCGGCTCGGTGGTCGCCCTGATGGAGGTGCCGGAGGACCAGATCCATCTCTACGGCTGCGCCGCGGTCTCTGCGCTGGACGGCAGTGGAGACGACGTCGTGCGGGTGGACTCCCTCGTGGAGAAGCCGGCCGTCGGCGAAGCACCCAGCAACCTGGCGATCATCGGCCGATACGTCCTCGCGCCGGAGATCTTCGAGGTGCTGGAGCACACCGGGCCCGGGCGCGGGGGCGAGATCCAGTTGACCGACGCGCTGCTGGAGATGGCGGCGGACCCGAGCCGGCCGGGCGGCGGTGTCACCGGCGTCGTGTTCGGCGGCCGGCGGTATGACACCGGTGATCGGCTCGACTACCTCAAGGCGATGGTCCGCCTCGGCGTACGGCACCGCGACTTCGGCGCCGACTTCCGGTCCTGGCTGTTGTCCTGGCTCGACTCCGAGGAGGGTCGCGGACTGCCGGGGAAGGCCGCGGAGCCGTCCGAACGCGAACGTCTCGGTCACTGACCGGCGGTAGTGGCGGCCCGGTGAGCGGCCGGTGGACTCCGGGGGCCGGTCAGTAGGCTGCCGACGTGCTCACTTTCGACGAATACCAGCAGCGGGTCGTCGCCGCCGTGCGCCCGCTGGCGCCGCGGAGCGTCCCCGTCGCCGACCTCGCGGACACACTCACCGGAGCCGCCGATGGACACCCCCTGCTGGGTCTGGTGACCGCCGAGCCCCTCGTCAGCCGGGTCGCGTTGCCGGGCTTCACCAACTCCGCCATGGACGGGTATGCCGTGCGCGCCGCCGATGTGCACGGAGCGACACCCGACGCACCGGTGTCGTTGCCGGTGGCCGGTGACATCGCCGCAGGGGACACCCGCACGCTGCGCCTCGAGCCGGGCAGTTGCCGGCGGATCATGACCGGTGCTCCGCTGCCCGACGGCGCGGACGCCGTGGTGCAGGTGGAGCTCACCGACGGTGGGCTGGAGCGGGTGGAGATCCGCGAGGCGGTCGAGGCCGGGCGCGCCATACGACGACGCGGCGAGGACCTGCGGCCGGGCGATCAGGTGCTGCCGGCCGGGACGACGCTGCTGCCCCGTCACATACCCGCACTGCTGTCCGCGGGCGCGCCGCAGATCGCGGTGATCCCGCGTCCACGCGTCGCGATCCTGAGCACCGGCGACGAGCTCGTGGACCCCGGCACCGAGGCCGGCCACGGACAGGTCGTGGACTGCAACGGCCCGATGCTCGCGGCACTCGCGGCCGAGTGCGGCTTCGACGTGGTGGCGGTCCGCCGCGCCGGGGACACCGGCGAGCAGGTGCGCGAGGCACTGACCGAACTGGCCGCGACAGCCGACCTGATCGTCACCAGCGGTGGGGTGAGCGCCGGTGCGTTCGAACCGCTGAAGCTGGCCTTCGAGGGCGACGCGGACTTCGAGTTCGTCAAGGTGGCGATGCAACCGGGCAAACCGCAGGGATTCGGGAACATCGCGGGCGCAACGGTGTTCGCACTTCCCGGCAACCCGGTCAGTTCGCTGGTGTCGTTCCTGGTGTTCGTCGCTCCGGCCGGACGCGTGCTCGCGGGCCGTGACCCGGCGATCCGCACCGTCGAGGCGGCCGTCGCGGAGAAGTGGACGTCGCCGCCGGGCCGCCAGCAGTTCGCGCGTGTCGTCTTCGACGAGGACGGCCGGGTCGTGCGGCCGATCGGCGGTCAGGGCTCCCACGTCCTCGGCGGCCTGGCCGGCTCGCAAGCGCTGGCGGTCGTCCCGGCAGCCACCACCGACGTCGCGGTCGGGGAGACATTGCGGATCATCCCTCTGGAAGGACTGGCGTAAATGGGAGACCGGCTGACCCATCTGCGTGACGACGGCACGGCCCACATGGTCGACGTCAGCGCCAAGGACGTGACGGCGCGCGCGGCGCAGGCCCGCGGCCGGGTCCTGTTGTCGCCGGCGGCGATCGGCGCCCTGCGGTCCGGCACCGTGCCCAAGGGTGACGCGCTCGCGGTGGCCCGGATCGCCGGCATCCAGGCGGCCAAGCGCACTCCCGACCTGGTGCCGCTGGCGCACCCGATCGCGGTGCACGCCGTTGCGGTGGAGCTGACCGTCGAGGACGACGGTGTCGACATCGCTGCCGAGGTCCGCACCGCCGACCGGACCGGCATCGAGATGGAGGCGCTGACCTGCGTCTCCGTCGCCGCGCTCGCTCTGATCGACATGATCAAGGCGGTCGACAAGCACGCCCGCATCACCGACGTCCGGGTGACCGCCAAGTCCGGTGGACGCTCCGGCGACTGGCGGGAGGACCAGCCATGAGCGCCGGACCGGACACACCGCGGGCGAGAGCCGCCTGGGTCGTGACGGCCTCCAACCGTGCGGCAGCGGGGACGTATGACGACCGATCCGGCCTGATCCTCGAAAAGGCGCTCGCGGACTGGGGTTTCACCGTCACACGCCGCGTGGTGCCGGACGGTCCACCGGTCGGCGCCGCACTGCGGGAGGCGCTGGACGGTGGCGCCCGCGTCATACTCACCACCGGCGGCACCGGCCTCACTCCCACCGACCGCACGCCCGAGGAGACCCGGCCGCTGCTGGACTTCGAGGTGCCCGGCATCGCCGACGCGATCCGCGGGCAGGGCGTCGGCGCCGGCATACCGACCGCCACGCTGTCGCGCGGGCTGGCGGGGGTGGCGGGACGCACGCTGATCGTCAACCTGCCCGGCTCGACCGGCGGAGTCCGGGACGCCCTGGGCCTGCTCGAATCGGTGCTGCCGCACGCGATCTCGCAACTCGACGGGGGAGATCATTAGGTCCAGGTGGTGGCCCACCGCGGTCGCCGGCGACTGGCGCGGCTCGCGCATCGTGCTGCGGCCGCTGCGGGTGCGGGCCGACCGGCGTGAGTTCCTGCAGTTGCGCAGCGTCAACGCGGCATGGACCAGGCCCTGGGACTCCACCGCGCCGGGCGCGGGAGCTGTCGCGATGAGCTATGCGCAGATGGTCCGCTTCCAGGACAAGGAGGCGCACGAGGGCAGGTTGCTGCCGTTTGCGATCGAGGTCGACGGCGCGCTGGCCGGCCAGATGCACCTGTTCGGGATATCCCGCGGTGCGCTGCTGTCGGCGGCCGCGGGGTATTGGATCGGTGAGCAGTACGCCGGCCGGTCGATCACGCCGTACGCGCTGGCGCTGGCGATCGACCACGCCTTCGGCGCGGTGGGCCTGCACCGGATCGAGGTCAACATCCGCCCCGACAACGACGCCAGCCTGCGGGTGGTGGAGAAGCTGGGGCTGCGCGAAGAGGGGCTGCGCAAGCGTTACCTGCACATCAACGGCGCCTGGCACGACCACCTCACCTTCGCCGTGACGGCGGAGGAACTGCCGACCGAGACCATGGTCGAGCGCTTCCGGAGGTTCCGTGGGGAGAACGCGGTCTGACCGGCCCCCGAGTATGCCGATCGCGGTGTGACCGACCGCCGAGTATGCCGAGCGCGGCGTATGGCGCGCGATCGGCATACTCCGGACGCGGCGGCGTGACGCGTGTGACCGATGTGAAATCGCTACTCGGGCAACGGAACCCGTGCCGGTTCGCGCCGTCGAGCACGGCGAGGCCTTTCTGTGCAAGTGGCGACACACCGTGTACCTCCACGGATTGCAACGGTTTTGGCTCTAACGTCTTGTCCCGTGCAGCAGCCGAGCAGCCTGATCTTCCTGGCCATCGTCGTCATCTGGGCTGCCTATCTCTTACAGCACTGGATCCGGCGCCGTGAGGCGCTGGCGACCGCGCGTTCGGTCGATCAGTTCAGCGACGCGATGCGGGTGCTCGAACGACGCGAGCACCGGGTCGAAGGCTTCGGTGGCATCGACGACGCCGAACGCACCCAGCGAAGCACCATGCAGGCATCCGAAGCACCGCACGCCAGCCGAATCTCGGCACCGTTGGTCCGCGCGAGCGCACCGCGGCCGTCACTGCGAGCAGGGACCGTCATGACCGGAGAAACTCAGCAGCCCACCGCACCCACCTCCGAACGCCGCGATGAAGGGACCGCGTCGGGCGTCCGCCGGCTCACCGCCGCCGGCAACTCGTCGGGGGAGGCGATGCAGCGCCTCGGCAACTTCGCCGCACACGCCGGCTCGCCGAAGCTGCGAGCCATTGCGCTGATCGGCAGTTTGTCGTTGCTGCTCATCACCGTGGTCTGCGCACCGTTCGGTGCGTTGCCGTGGTGGTCGCCCGTCCTGATGCTCGCTATCTCCGGCGGTGTGTTCTGGTGGTGCCGCGCCTCGGCGATGGCCGCCGGAGCCGTCCGACGCGACTCCACCCGCTCCGCACAACACCCGGCACGCGCGCAGGCTGCTCGCCGGCCCGAAGCCGGGGTGAAACTGCCGCAGCGCAAGAGCGCTGCGCCCGCTGCTCCCGCGGTCCCCGTGACCAAGGCGACGATGCCGGACCCGGTCGCGCCCACCGAGCCGCAGCCCCGCCCGGCGACCGTCGAGCAGGTCTTCGACGTCGCGGCCAGCGTCGCATCGACACCGCAGCACACCGGTGCGGCGCCGGAGCTCATCGTCGAGCAGTCGCCGACGCAGGCGCCGGCCGCCCGGACGCACGAGGCCGGGGACGGCTGGCCGCCCGTCGCGGGGCCGCGCCCGACCTACCCGATGAAGGAACGGGCGCCCGAACGCCCGGCCCCGGCCCCGGCGCCGACCGGCGGCCGCTCGTACGACGATGTGGCCAACGAGGACCTGCCCTTCGACGGGCTCGCACTCGACCAGGACCTGGACGACCTGCCGTCGGTCTTCCGCGCCGGCTGAGCGGTAGCGAGCGGGAGCTGCGGCACCGCCGCGCACGGGTCGGCCCCGATTTAGCCGATCAGGTTCGCGGTGTTAAAGTTGCTCTCGCTTCCTGGGGCATTGGCGCAGTTGGTAGCGCGTCTCGTTCGCAATGAGAAGGTCAGGGGTTCGAATCCCCTATGCTCCACCAGATCAGCAGCGGGCCCGCCCACGGCACGATGTCCGGCCCCCGGTGTGTCGCGCGTCCGCTCAGCGCTGGCCGGTGCGACGCGTGGTG